>NZ_JAKZKV010000004.1:0-300000 GCF_022808675.1 Parabacteroides sp. FAFU027 | reverse complement strand
GTCCTACATCCGACAGGTTTAGCTCTTTCGTCAGTTCTTCAATCGGAGCCTTGATTAATGTCAGTGACGTTCTGATATCGTGTGCTGTATTGGTAAAGAAACGGACTTTTTCTTCTGTATGTTGTTGCTTGAGCCGTTCGATATAATAATTCAGGATAAAATAAATAATACCGACAGTCAGTAAAAACAAAAACAGTCTGAACCACCAGGTTTTCCAAAAAGGAGGGACAATAGTCAGATTCAATGTTCGCTCCGCGATTACCTTAGAGAGCGAACTATCATAAAGTTTTATCTTCAACTGGTAATCTCCGCTTGGTATATTTGAATAGTTTATAAAATGGTTTCCCGACGGCTGACTCCACTCATTATCAAGACCTTCCAACTTCCAGGAATACTTTGCTCCGAAAATATTCCCAATAGACAATAATTCCAGATTTAGTGTATTTTGATTATAGTTCAATGATAGCTCCTGTAGACTATCTAAAGGAGTGCTGAGGCTTCCGCGAATGGATCGACCAGCCAGACTAAGATCCTGGAAAAATATGGCTCCTTGAGATTTTATACCGGTCAAAGCCTCAGGTGAAAAGCGAACAGCGCCCATACTGGTTCCCCAGACCAGTTGACCATCTCTGAGCCTGCAATGAGAGTTTCGGTTATAAGATACGCGGGAGAGGGAAAAAACAGAGTTATATGTGAGCACTCCCATATTATTGGGATTTAAGCGGCACAATCCACGTTCTGTTCCTAACCATAAATATCCGTCTGCACTCATTATACTATTCACATAATTCGAAGGCAATCCCAGTGTGGTTGTTATCTTTTGCGTTTTGTGCGTTTTCAGATTAAATCGAACCAGCCCGTCACCCGAAGTACAAATCCAGACATCGTTATTTAAAGTCATCAAATCCTGTACCATATATCCATCCAGTAATGTTTTTATCTCTCCGGATTTTTTATCTAAAAGACATAAGCCATATGAACAGGCTAAAAGCATTTGGTTTGATGACAATTCAGCAAAAGCATTGATAGGTTGTTGAGTGAATGTCCTGAATTTGTTTTCCTTTGAAAGGTAACAAATTATCTTTCCTCGTATTCCGCCAATCCAGAGGTCCCCCTGGCTATCTTTGAATATATCCAGTACAAAATTGCTCTCCAATGTTGATCCGGGCGTATCTTCGGAATAATGAGCAACTTCACGTCCGGTCTGTTCGTCCAGAACATAAATACCGGAGGAATAAGTCCCGGCCCAGATCCGACCTTTGTCATCTTCACACAGAGACAGAAAAGCCCGCGCCTGCTCTTGCTTATTTTGATAAAACGTCTGCCACCGTCCTGTCCCGGCTTCCCGACGACTTATACCATTATCCGTAGCCATCCAGATATTCCCTCTTTTATCCTGAATGATCTTATTTACATTATTATTCCCCAAAGAGTTGGGATTATTGATTCTATGTGTTAGTTGTTCAACGAGAGGTGAAGTCTGATCAAAAAAAGAAACGCCACCACTATAAGTACAAATCCAGACACGTTTGTTTTGATCACTGAAAATATCATATACTCCGTTACCACGAAGTGATGAGGGATCATCCACATCCTCTTTATATATATTCAGCACCTTGGTTCCTGCTCGGTTCAACTCCCAAATACCCTGACCATCAATTCCTACAAGAATTGTAGAATCGGAATTTGCCTCAATGGCTAAAATCGGTTGTTTGGGAAAACTTGTTATCTGCACCTTCAATAAAGTATGTTTACCCAAATCATAGAAAAACAAACCTTTAGAATATGTTCCAATCCAAAGTCTTTTCGCTTTTTTATCATAGAAAAACTTAGATACATGAAGTCCGGATTGCGCATTATTACGAAAAAGCCATTTCCGCTTCATCGAATGTATATTCAATAATCCAATTCCTGTAGATTTGGCAACAAATAGCTGATTTGCATCATACTTCGTTGTAAAGTAAGTCTCATCCGTATTTTTAATGAGAGTTAAATGCCCTTTCCGATACCGGTAAAGACCAAATGTAGTTGCCATCCAATAACTTCCGTCATCATCAATTTCGACACTATTAACACCCAAGAACCGATTGTTCAAAACCTTCGGCATACTCACCATCAGGTTAAAACGATCTTCGATTGCATTGTATCGAAATAACTGTCCGTTATTGGTATAAGCCAGCAATCCCAACTTTGAATACACCAGTCTTACTGATACAATATCTGCATTCTCATAGGGAAGCTGATAAATTCTATAGTCGTCACCAGCAAGCCTTAGCACCCCGGTTTTTGATGAAGCCCAGATAAATCCGTTTTTATCTTTACATACGGAAGCAACCTCCCGCATGGATATTCCATAAAGAGAGTTTATACTGTAAAACTTTGCGTTTGAGGAGTAAGTCGAAAATGATAGTAGAAAAAGAAATAACGCAAGTAAAGTATTTTTCATGTATTACTGGTTTTATCGTTTTAGCTACGCTCAATACGTTTTTCTATCGGTTGAAGCGTTCAAGGTTAAATTGTATCCGAAGATGTCTGAGTATATATCCGGAATAAAGTTACTGCAAATATAGGCATCATTCATTCAAATTCAAATACAAAAACCGAATCAAAACTTAGCTACAACCACAGATTAACTTTACTTGCTTAAGCAGACATGACAGAAATAATAAAACCTATAAAAATCAACCCTACTCTTATTTGTGTTTTCAGATAATATATATAAATCCAGATACAATCCAATCCTAGTCCTCCCTACCGGCTATTCTTCAAAGAATTAAAGCTCTCTTCGGTCACCTTTCCACTCAGTCAAACCTATACCCAAGATTACTATATCCCAGGTACAGGTTGACTCTATGTTGACATAAGCATAACATAGGGTATAATAACCGAATGCGCGACATGGCGCTTACCCTAGGTTATCGCCCATGCTGGGCGAACTAAAAAAAGCCGCAGCGATTTCACAATCACCACGGCTTTCATAACCACACATTCAAGTTATCGGACAAATGTCCGTAACTTCTTCCATCCGGCTGGTAACATCATTAATGCCGATGGAAGTCTTCTCAAAAACTTATATTTTCTGACATAAAACTGAATTAATGTCGTATTAATATGGCATTTTTCCACTCCTATATCCCCATAAGAGGGATTGGGGGTAAATATAACAATAATTCAGGCACATCACATACAATCGGTGTGTTTAATAACTTGTATTCTCGAATTTTACCTGGTAAGGCCACTGTTCATCGTTTGCAGCATTATCATCCCAGGAGTGAACCTTATAGGTGGATGGTGCGCTGGTTACCACCAACCAGAGCCTGGAGGTGGTAGCCGGAATATCCAGTGTAGCCGTTCCGCCGTTGGCATCGCTGCCGGTCTGGCCATACAGACGGGTACCGTCGCTCAGTAGGGCTACGAAACCGTAACGCCATCCGGCTCTCGATACATTGTCCACATTTCTATATCCGCTCGCACCCGCAAGCCCCTGGAAGGTTACTTTTACAGTAGCTGGTTTTGTTGAAATCTTCAGCGGGATAATATTGATACCGTGGTCCTGAAGACACTGAGCACTGTCCACCTTCCAGAATCCGGCATCCGTTGAAGCCTTCATCGTAGTGGAAATTGCCCCGATGTAGTTTGCCCCCATCGTTCTTAAAGCGGGGATATCCCAGGTAGCCCAACGTGCGCCCATATCCCAGTTCTCGTCGTTGAACTGTTGCAGGGTAAGACCGTTCAGGCGCATATAGGTTTGAGCAGGGTCTTCCGGTTTGATCGATTCACGCCAGATGCGTCCGACCATGTCGCCGTTACCGTGTTTGTAGTTCCAGTAGAAGTTGATGAAATAGTTGTTGTAGCGGGTATCCTCATGAAAAGGCGATTTGAATGTATTCTTAGTAAATCCGCCAAAGAAATCACCGGAAAAGGTCTCGGTGGGCGCTACCAGATATCCCTGCCAGTTGGCACACATTTCCCAGTAAACATTTCCGGTACCGCTACCCAAAACATACATAAATCCGCGATTATTGTCACCGATATCACAATGCACCTGATACTGGAAACAGTGGCCGATTTCATGACAAATCGTCTGTCCGGTGCGCGAGGGAGCTGCCCACGGGCTGATATTCAGGGCGCCAATCGTATTGTCATATCCGCTGCCACTCGCCACCCAGTCTGTGGTGTATTTCAGTAGGATAATCATTTTATAGTTATTCATCCTGGTGCTGTTCTTGTCCACAAACTTCAGCGAGTCGGTGTACATTTTATAACAGGCTTCTGCCCGTTGCAGCACAAGATTTACATCAGTCTTATATCCCGTCGCGGCTGTGGATGGATCATTGCCAAAACCAGGTTCCCAGAATAAGATAAAATGGTCAGATTCAATGCTACGTCCCATAAAGTAGGTTCCGGTCTTATCGAGCACACCGCTACCGGTATAGGCCGTGGAGACATACACATAGTTTGGCATATACACAACTGTTTTTTCTTCTCCGTAAGTTGTACCCAGGCAATTGGTGGCATAAGGACGGACATAATAGGTAATGCCGGTAATTAACCCTGTCATGATACCATAATATTGTCCGGCCCCCGTACCGCTGGCGGTTTTAGCGTTCAGAACGGTAGGGTTGTGTTTCGTGGACCAGCAAATGCCCCTGTCCATGATATTACTGCTGCCATCGTTGGAAATATTTGCAATGCAGACCGCCTTTCCCAGAAAGTAATCATAAGCGATAGAAAGAGACTGGACAGTAGGCAGCAGGTATTCGCCCGAAGTGTAGTTCATGCTATCGATCTCGGTCATACTGACGGTACTCTTGGTTCCGTCCTTTTTATGAATCAATATCTGGTTGGTGCTATTGTTCGTTTTTACACTATCAATGGTGGACAGGGCAAAACGCAGTACCTGTCGGTTGGTTTTGAAAAAGTTCAACGTTTTGTCGGTCGCAAACAGCGAGGTCAGGACCAGCAATGCAATTATGGTGAATATTACTCCTTTCTTCATTTTTTCGAGAATTTAGCTACGTGAATTCCTGATTTTACAATATAAACTCCCTGCGGAAGAGTGCTGACATCGATGGACACATCCTGTGCGCCGGCCTCCAGGGTCAGCACTTGTTGTCCGGCAATGGAATAGATACTGATTGTCCCCTGCCCTGCTTCCGGGCGGTGAAGGACTATGTAACTGGTAGCAGGATTAGGATAAAGTGACAGCTCTGCTTTGGCAAGCACGGTAGGAATAGAGGCCGTGCCGTCACTCAATACCATTTTGCGGATGTCGTCCGTTGCGAAGTTTAATGCTCCGGAGGTCAGTACGATGCTGGTCTGTGCATCCGTAGCGGTCATTTTGCTGAAACTGGTCAACGGAACTTTTTGGGTAGAGTTGTCGTTTTGTAAAATCTCCAGATAAGTGGGAACAGCATGAATGACAGGGTCTGAAATAGCGGTTTCAGCAGTTTTGGCCGTTCCGGCAAAGGCTTTATAGGCAGCCTCCAGATTGGCAATATTGGCCGGGACATTCAATTCCGTTTGCTGGATTTCCAGCGCAGTCAATGCCTTTTTATACAACCTGAAATCATAGACCAATGCATTTGACAGATAAGAATCCGAGGCGTAACATGAACGACCAATCCAGTTATAAAGGGTCCCCGAAGAGCTCTCTCTGACCAATGTAGAAACGGGTAGATTAGTGATTTGGTCAGTTCCCATAGAGATGCCGTCAATGTAAATGGTGCCGAGGGTTCCTTTCTGCGTATAGGCGATGTGGTGCCAGTTGCCCTTCAGCGCTTGTCTCCGGAATGATAAGGACTGATTGCCCGTACCTACATTGTAGGTCGGAGTAACATTAAGACTTTGGTCGTACAGACTAGCCGCCAGATAGCCGTTTTGTAAAGATGATGCATTGGCACTGTTTGTAAAACACCAAATCATGTTTCCCGCGTTAGCCAGACTGGTATTCGCCGCATCAATGCGATAGTAGGCGCTTACGGTATAGTCGTTGAGGAGGCTAAACATCTTACCCACTTCATAACCCATATCGAAGTAGGCGGATGTAGCACCCAGTTTCAGCACATTATAGATACCGGTTTCCGCCGTACCCATCGTTACAACGGTCGCATTATTCCTCAAAGCTCCGGAGAATTGTTTCTCAGCGACATCTTTGACAGTCACACCGCTCAGGTTGGAGAAGTCGTAACGCACCAGCAGGTCTTTGGTGAAGCCCGTTCCGTCAGCAGCTAGAATCTTAGGCGTGAAGGTTTTCGTCATCGTGGTAATGCCATTGGAAAGGGTGGCCGTGAGGGTAGCCGTATAATCGAAATAGTTAGGACGGGTGACAACGCCCATCGTATCAATGATTTTATTGCAGGATGATTTCCAGTAAACCCTGACACCCTTATCTCCGAGTGTTTTGGGCAAAGTCAGGTTAGCGGTCACGGCGGAAATATCACCGAGACTAAGCTGGTTGTATTGAGTA
This sequence comes from Parabacteroides sp. FAFU027, assembly GCF_022808675.1. Taxonomy (NCBI): domain Bacteria; kingdom Pseudomonadati; phylum Bacteroidota; class Bacteroidia; order Bacteroidales; family Tannerellaceae; genus Parabacteroides; species Parabacteroides sp. FAFU027. Next base: position 293,531 of record NZ_JAKZKV010000004.1, on the reverse strand, counting down.
GTCAGTTCCTCCAGTCCGGTCAACGCCGAAACATCAGAGGCTGTTAACGCGCGGTTATAAATGCGGATATCGTCGAAGATCCCGTTGAATCCGTTGGTATCGGTTGACCAACGGGAATATCCGAAGTAGTTATTGGCGGTACTCCCCAGGAATGTCGAAGGATTGAAAGTGATACCGGAAGCTGTGCCGACGGCTTTTCCATTCAGGTAAATGGTACCGGTTCCCGATGAGCCGTTCCAGCTATAGGTGACGGCAATGTGCGCCCACGCACCAACGGGACATTTTTCTGTCGAAGCGATATTGACAGCTGTACCGGATGCCGGACGGAACCGCAATGCCATATACTGGTCATCGCCATTATAACTGGGGATAAATGCCAGGAAATTATTGGTACCGTCTGCACCTGTCCCCCAATCGAAAAAGCGGGTAGCATTCTTCAAAGCGGTCATCTTTACCCAGGTCGAAAAAGTAAAAGAAGAGAGACCGGAATTGATGTTTGCCGGAGCTGTGATGTAGTCGGCTTTGGCGGTACAGACAATGCCTTTCCCCGTATATCCGGTGGTTACGGCAGCAGCGCCCTGAAGCGTACCGGTCTTGCCATTGCCGGAATCATCGGTGACCGTTGTCCCGGTGACATTGTCAAACGAATACTTCAGGATAAGACCGGTAGTGGTATCCTGCGCATCCAGTGAAAAGTGCGTCAACAGACCGGTGCCCAACAAGGCTGCCAGTATGACCCGCTTTTGAAAAAAGGAGTAAATGGATTTCTTCATATCGTATCAGACTAAGTAAATACAGTGTTTCAACGCATTAAGGCTAAAAACAAACAAAAGTACTGTTACTCAATCTGAACAAGGATTTAATAAGAATCAAAAAGGGTGAAGATTCAGTCAATAAGGGATTATGCCTCTATTCTATTGAGTTTTTGTTTATCTGACAGGAGATGCAGTTTCTTAACCGGGAGATGCGGTTTCTCAGTCAGGAGATTCAATTTCTCAATCGGGAGATGCGGTTTCCTGACCCGGAGATGCAGTTTCTCAGTCGGGAGATACACTTATTCGGCAAGGAGAGCCAATATATGTAGTGCCGGAAGTAAAAAAGAAAGCGGCTCCAACCTTATGCCGGAACCGCCTTCATTCACCTTTATCAGGTGATTATTATTTCTACTTCACAACTACTTTTTCCGTTCCGGACTTACCACCTGATGTCACGCGGATTAGTTTCAATCCTTTATGTACACAGGGAATAGCCAGCGTCGTCAGGTTCGTTGTAGCCTGGGTTAACAGGTGACCACAATAGTCATACACAGATATGGTCGATGATTCAGGCAGCCCGGTAACCACAATCTGACCATTCAGAGCATAAGCCGCCCAGCCATTCTTTGAGGCTTTGGGGGTAATCACTTCACTGGTCCCGGCCGGTTGCAATAACCTGACATAGAACAGACCTCCGGCAATGTTACTGGTATTGATGGCCTGGAATTTTACGATAATGGTATCCTTTCCGGTAGTCATGGAATTTGGAATCGGGTATTCCACATTGACAAACTGGTTCAGGTTCCATTTGCCCACGATATTCTCGGTCGTAAGTTTAACCCCATCTATCAGGATATCGAACGAGCGGCTTCCAGTTTCATTCCCCCAATAGCGTACCATCAGAGACAAATCCGATTTCTTTTGGGTCAGCATGCTGTAGCTGATGTATCCACCGCTACGGGCATCCCGCCAAAACTCATTCTGGTAGCTGCCTGTGTAAGAGTTGGTACATTGCAGCTTGTGGTCCACTTCCGGTTGTTGTTCTCCCGGAGCCACTTTATCCACGGTACGGGCTTCCAGTTGAAGCGCTGCCGCCTGAGCTGCCGCCACACTATCCAGTACAGCCTGGTATTGGGCTTTAGTCAATGCCATCCAGTACATCATGTAACGGGAATCGTGGATTTTGTAAAATGGCTCAAGTACCAATGCCGAATCCGCTTTGGTCACAAACAATGCTTTTGCGGTAAAATTCAACGGTTTTCCGGCAACCGGAACAAGCTTCGTCGGAATGGAAGTCCGGTCGCTAACAATAACCGGAGCCTTATCCAATGGTAAAAGCGTTCCATTGGCAATGTGTCCCCAGCGGCTGTCATCAGCTACCAGACCGGTCAGGTCTTCAGTGCCGGTTTTGGCGCCCAATAATACCGGGCCGTGCATGATAGCCACATACGATGAAACATTCGGCATCTGCTCGATGGTATTCTGCACCGGCAACAGGATGCGGACAGAATCCCCGTTACTCCAGGTACGGTTAATTCCGATATAGCTTTGCGGAACTGAGATTATAGACAACGTATCGATATTGACTACAATCTTCAGTGCTCCGGCTTTCACCCATTTCGGAGAACGAACCATCAGGGTAAATGCTTTCGGGGCATCCGCGGTAATCACCAGTTTGGTCTTTTCTTCTTCGGGAAAAGAGGTGGTCTGGCGAACTTTCACACCTTTATCTTTCCAGTTGAGTTCCGATGCAACGAAGAGGTTCAGATACAACGAATCCTGGCTGTGCGTATAAATAAACTCTCCGTATTTCCCGTGATTTTCCATTCCGGTTCCCACACAACACCACATGGCCTGGTTAGGTGCCGAATAAACCCGGTAATGACGGGGACGGGCCGGTGTAAAATAGACAAAACCGCCATGATCCGGATGCTGGGTCGAAAGAATATGATTGTACAGGGCACGCTCGTAGAAGTCGGTATATTTTGCCTGCGGACTGATGCGAAAAAGGTCTTCGGTCAGTTTGAGCATGTTATTGGTGTTACATGACTCCGGACCTTCCGGCACATTGACATAATCGCTGCAGGCTGAGGCTGCCGGGAAATATTCTTTTCGGCTGTTACCACCTGATGCCAGAGAACGGTTGGAGGTTACCGTTTGCCAGAAATACTGGGCCGCTGTGGTATAAGTGGCATCTTTCGACACTTCGGCAATGCGCTGAAATCCGACAGCTTTCGGTACTTGTGTATTTGCATGTTTATCATCGAGATTGTCTGTTTTGGCCGCCATACTGTTCAATATCACTTTGTGTGAAAAACGTTTCGCAGCAGTGAGGTATTTGGCATTGCCGGTCATCTGGTAAGCATCGGCAAAAATCTCATTCATACCGCCGTGTTCTATATTCAGCATGGTCTCCATTTGAGTATCGGTAAGGGCAGATGTGATATTGATGGCCCAGTCACAGAATGCTAAGAATACGGTTTTTGCAGTAGTATTGCTGCCATACAGCCAGGCATCACGCAGGCCGGCGTATGTTTTATGCAAATTATACCAGGGCACCCAGGCTGCATTGAAGCTGGTAAAATCACCTGTCTTAAATGTTGACCATACGGATGCGCTGGAAGGAACACCACCTGCGTAACCGACACCCCATGAGGCATTATTTACGCCATTGGCATCCTGACAGGTTTTCAACTCGGACACCACATAATCCATCAATCGCTTGCAGGCTGTATCTCCCTTTGCGGCATAGTTGATAGCTAATGCAGTCAGATAGTGCCCTCCGATGTGTCCATCCAGACCAATCCAGTTGGCGTAGCTGGTTCCTTTTGCTGTCAGGCCGGCCTCTTTACGGTAAGGGGCCAGTAAGCGGTTTACATCGTATTTCAGAATAGTCTGGATATTGAGATCACGGGCATGCTTAAAGGGACCATCCAGCAAGGTAACATCGCTCAACGGAAACTCGTTGGTATAAAGCTTAGCTTGCTGTGCGCTCGGGTCGGTGACCTCTTTCTTGTAGTTGATGGTATAGGTCTTCTGAGTTGTTCCATCCAGTGCCGTAACGGTAATGGTCGAGCCGCCGCTACCGGAAGAAACATCCACGGCTCCTGTTCCTGTGACAGTCACACCTTCAACGGTCGGAATTACCGAAGGTGTAATTGAAGTAACACCATCGGGAAAAGTTGCGGTATAGGTCAACGTACCCGGATTAAATGTCACATCCAGGAAACCACTGTTCAATGAGATATAATCCAGAGTTGCCACGTTTGAAACTTCAGTCAGCGTAAAATTGTCGAACTTAAAGAATCCGGCATCCCCTTTGGTTGTATAGGAGAAATCATACCCTTTGGTGGTTGACTTGCCACTAACGCGGATACCGAGAGTCAGGGAACCATCTGTAACCTGTTTGACCACCGATAGTTTATAGAATGGTCCGTTTTCAGCCGAAGACTCCGAATAGCCACCGAAGGAATAGGTTTCCGTTGCACCCAGTTTTGTCAGATTGGCCGCTGAATAGGCAGTATGGGTTGACGGACCGTAAAGCATTGATTTTGTAGTTCCTCCCGAAGTAACGAACAGTCGCTGATTGGTCAGGCGGTTGGTGCTGACGGTGACCAGTGCGGTCACTTTGTAATAACCTGCCGGAAGTCCGGTAATGGTTTGAGCACATTCGGCATCACCGATACTGCTGTTCCAGAGGCCGTTGATGTATGAGCCGTCTTTGGTTGCATCACCGTCCGTGTTGGGACCTATCCAGGCATAACCGGTTGTTCCGGACCATGTCCATCCGGTTCCGCTTCCCGTTTCAAAACTGGGGTTGGTAATCTTACTGGTGTAGCTGGTCTGGGCATGTACTCCGGAGAGGAGACCGAGCAGACAGCTCAGCACGAAAAGATTCGTTTTTTTCATGTAGGTATGATAGATTGGTTAATAAGCTCTTATTGACAAATATAGAGGATATTCCTGATTATTACGAGGCTATTTCTTTCAATAAAGGTGGACAATATTGTCATTCCCCGGTTTTGAACATCTAAAACAGCCTTCACTACCCGATAAAAGCGACAAATTGTAAGAACAAATTATCATAGCGATCCTTAATGGGTATCGATAAATCGGTGAAGTCAAACTGGGGCAGTCGAAACGGTACAACTATAAATTTGTAAGTACAGTGGTGTCTGAATCGTTTTTCAGAGGCTCTCCCGGATTGTGCTTTGACCAATTTATGACGGGTAAATGACTGAAATACGCCACCTGATTAGGATGTATAATCAGTACGTTTGTAAGAATCCTTTTGAACGCAGAACTGGTCTCTGAGCCAAAGTGGCAATAAACACGTTTAACCGGTTCTCAGTAGTATATTTTTCTGTCTTAATCACATAATACCATGAAGAAAAATCTTACCTTTTGCCTTCTCTTATTTTCAATGCTAATCAATGCCCAGACGGGCAAAGAGCTGAAGTTTCAAACCTGGGCACTCAAACCTCCAATGGGATGGAACAGTTGGGATTGTTATGGCCCCTCCGTCGTAGAGTCGGAAGTAAAAGCCAATGCCGATTACATGGCCACCAACCTGAAACAGTACGGTTGGGAATATGTAATCGTGGACATCCGCTGGTATGTCGATAACCAGACTACCGGAACCTACAATGCCTATGCTAATTCCACATTTGTCTATGACCAGTATGGCCGTTACATGCCGTCGCCAACACGTTTCCCATCGGCAGCCAATGGCGCAGGATTCAAACCGCTGGCTGATTACATTCACAGCAAAGGTCTTAAATTCGGGATTCACATCATGCGTGGTGTGCCGAAGATTGCCGTAACCAATAATCTGCCGATTAAGGACGGTAATGGAAAAACAGCAGCCAATATCTATACCACAGCCGACCAGTGTACCTGGTTGCAGGACAACTACACCGTGCTGGCTGCCAATGCAGGGGCACAGGAGTATTACAACTCCTTATTCGAACTGTATGCTTCTTGGGGCGTGGATTTTGTAAAGGTGGATGACCTTTCCCGCCCTTACCACACCGATGAAATCAACATGATACGCAAAGCCATTAACCGTACAGGACGACCTATCGTACTGAGTATGTCTCCCGGAGAAACTCCTGTCGAACAATATGACCATGTACGTACGCATGCCAATATGTGGCGCACCGTGGATGATTTCTGGGACAACTGGAGCCAGTTGAATTACCAGTTTAATGTGTGCAACAGATGGGCTCCTTACATCGCACCCGGAACATGGCCCGATGCTGATATGCTTCCGTTGGGGAAATTTATACGCGGAGAACGTGCCACCAATCGCTATACGAATTTTACCCAGGATGAGCAATATACTCTGATGACCCTATGGACTATTTTCAAATCACCATTGATGTTCGGCGGTAACCTGCCTGACAATACTGCATTTACCAAAGCCCTGATTACGAACGATGAGGTACTGGCCATGCATAAGTCATCTGTGAATAACCAACAGTGGTTTAACGCCAATGACCAGGTGGCCTGGACTGCTGATGACCCGAATAACGGCGATAAATTCGTTGCCCTGTTCAACAACGGTGGGGACGGATTTATCAGTACCAAAAACCTGCTTTACCGAAGCGGAACTATTTCACGACTGACCGACAACTATGGTGTAAATATTGATATTCCGCTGCCCCAGGGAACCACTCAACTTTTTCTGATTGTAAATGATGGCGGGGACGGCTATTCCAATGACCACGCCGATTGGGTAAATCCGACCCTCTACAAAGATAACGGCGATTCGCTCAAGCTGACTGACATGACCTGGGAATATGCAACAGCCGGCTGGGGTACCGTAACTAAAAACAAAAGTATTTCCGGTGGAACATTAACAGTCAAAGGTGTTTCTTTTGCCAATGGAATTGGAACCCACTCCAAATCGGCCATCTTCTTCCCGATACCGACCGGTTACACCCGATTCAAAGCCTTTGCCGGATTGGATAAAGGAGGTACTGACCAGACCGGTGGCGCAACCGTGGAATTTGCCGTTGCCAACCAGGACCCTACTGTGCGTAACGTGGATGTGAATAAAGCGATAGCGAATTCAGGGAGAATCAGCCGCACCAACCAGCGTGCCGGTAAAACCATTTCAGCCGATATTACCGGAGCGACCAAACTTTACCTGGTGGTAACCGATGCAGGGGATAACTACAATTACGACCACGCCGACTGGATTAATCCTACAATATACAAGCCCAACGGAGACTCGTTAAAACTAACCACGTTGACTCCGGTCAGTGCAACCAGCGGTTGGGATATGGTGCATACCAACAAGAGTCTCAATGGCAATACGCTTACGGTAAATGGAAAAACATACACTAATGGATACGGGGTTAACGCTTATTCGACCATCCAGTTTAGTCTTCCTGCCGGATACACGACCTTTAAATCTTTCTGCGGATTTGATGACGAGGTGCTTTCTGCAGCCAATGGTGTTTCGGTTGAATTTATGGCCTTCACGCAAGACCCGGCAAATACTTCCGTGGCATCCATGCCGGTCGATTTGAATCAGCTCGGTTTTACAGGAAATTGCCTGATTCGGGATATGTGGGCCAGGAAAGATAGCGGCACATTCTCGGGAACACAGTTTGTCCCTGCGGTTAATAATCACGGAGCTAAACTTTATCGCATTTCAGCACTGAATCGCTCATACGAAACCGGTGTTAGCCTGAATGTAGCTTCGGCTCAGGTGCACCAGGGGGATACTGTTCTGCTGAATCTTTCAGTTCAAAAAACAGGTAGTGCAACCGCTATACCGACTGGCTCATTTGTCGTCTATCATAACGATACGGTAGTTGGCGTTTTGCCGGTTGATAATAGCGGAAAGGCAACTTATACCGCCTGTTCATTGGGCCTTGGCACACACTCCTTCACTGCAAAATATAGTGGAAATGCTATCTATGCACCGCAAACTTCCAACAGCATTTCCATCGAAGTAAAGAATATTTCTTCGGCGGTAACCAAAGTCGAAACTTCTAACCTGAAGGTAGTCCGGAATGAGAACCGCAGTTATCTGACTGGTTTAAATCCCGGTGATGAAGTTACACTGTTCAATACACAGGGACAACTATTGAGCTACACGAAAGCGCAAACCGACACCATGCCCATCCGGCAAACCGGAGTGGTCATCATTAAAGTAAAGTCCGGTAATCAGGTCATTATCATCAAAACACTGTAAACAGAGACTTTCAAAAATATAAACCGGCTTGATAAACGCTTTAGTTTTTCAAGCCGGTTTTTTATTGGATAATGAGGGTGCCCCCACCTGTTTCCATAAAAAAACCGGATATAAACCTTCCCAGTTTATATCCGGCTATACATACATCAAAATATATCTGTTTCTACCCTATCTGATAATTTTCTTAGATACTGAAAATTCATCAGAGGTAACTTTTACAAGATAGATACCTTTAGGCAGAGGAGCTTCAATTACATTCCTGTTATATCCGCTTTCACCCGAATAGCTCCTTTTCACCAGCAGTTTTCCCTGCATATCGTAAACGGCAATCTGCACATCGGATTCTTTATCCAGTTCAAACTCTGAAACAATATCATTATCCACTGCATAAATCCGTTGATTCTGCTGTTTCACCACATTCACTGCGGAAACCGTTGACAGATCATACATTTCCCAGTTGTCAATGTACCCGGCTTGTCCGGTAAGGCCATAGTTATTGAAGAAAATACCCTGTGTTGATCCGAGTGTAGCTCCTGTAGTAAACTGGAAGTCCACAGTCTGCCAACCGGACTGTGCGCTAATTGATTTGGTATAGTCAGCCGATGAACCGCTCCATCCGTAAATACCAAACTGGAATGTACCTCCGATGATATACACTTTTGCCCTGACTTCATATTTGGTATTCGCTTTCAATACACCGGTCAGCACTTTATCCAACGATCCGCCATTGGTCCCCCATACTTTTCCGCTTCGGCTACCACCGTACACATACAAAGTATCGGTATTGATGATGTGATTGCCCCAGCCTCCGAAATTTGAGATACTATTCAAATAGGTATCGCCGATCAGGTTGGTTGCATTCGCGTAGAGAGGAGTAAATGAGTCAATATTGCGAGTTGCCAGTATCCGTACATTCGTTGAAACCGAGCCATTGTTTAGGGTTACAAATCCTGTTGAATTCGCTTTGCCATCATAGGTAACAGTGACAACAGAATCAACCGCAGTATTAGGCAGACTAGACGCTGAAAGGGTAATACCGGCCGGTGCCGTCAACGAAATCGCACCACCGGAAAGGTTTGCACCTGTTACTTTAAAACTTCCCGTAGGATTCAGTTCATCGAGTGAAAGATAAGGCACTGATGTCATTACAGCTGGCGGAACTTCGTACATTTCCCAGTTATCAATGTATCCGCTTCCGGAATTAAAGTAAACACTTGGGCTTGCGCCCAAAGTAGTGCCGGTAGTAAAGGTAAAGTCAACATTCTGCCATGCACCCGGAGTAGTCACTTCCTTGTAAATATCAGCAGCAGAGCCATTCCATCCGGAAACCCCTATTCCCACAGGATTCTTGTTGGTTCCTAATCCGGCATCATCCACGATCATCGCTTTGGCAATCTTCACAGCATTAATCAGCCCTTGTAACTGGGCATCATGTCCTCCCAGGTTTTCAATTTCAGAACGATAATTGATACCGTAAGGCCAGAAGTGGGTTCCATCACTTGAAATATTGGCACTCGGATCATTGTTGATTTGTTTCAGGAGATTATTGGCTACAGTACCATTCCAGGCTCCACTAACCACATGACTTTTCCAGGTAGCATTGGTTCCCGAACCGAAATAGTGATCCATTTCGTGAATCGTGGTGCCCACCCACATATAACTGGTGCTTGCACCAAAGCCGATACTACCGTAATTGCTGGCCTGAGCTGTCGGAATTCCGGCATTATAATAGACATAAATATTTGCACTCAATGGAGTGTATTTGTTGAACAGGGCACAAGCGCTATCCAACGCTGTTTTGATAAGGGCGTATTCTGTCGGGTGAGCAACCTGATCGACATCCAATGTATAGGTAACGCTTCCGGGATTGCATTTATACACTTTCGCTTTTACGCGATAAGTCGTATTGGGTTTCATGACTCCGGTCAGGTATTTAATGATACTACCCGAATTGGTCACCTTTCCGCTGCTGACTCCACTGTAAGAAAATGCAGGATCTGTATTAAGACTTGTAGTTCCCGTACTGGTAAAATTAGTCAGGCTGGTCATTAATGGATCGGGAATCAGGTTGGTTGCATTGGGATAAAGTGGAGTATAACTGCTGTTGCTATAGCTTTTCACAGTAATGTTCTTAGAATAAGAGCCACTAGTTAATGCAATATTCCCGTTTACAGAAGTGGTTCCATCGTAGGTAACATGAACCGTTACACCGGATACATTAGCCGCCAGAGAGGTTTGATCCAGCGTTACTCCTGCCGGAGCTGTCAGGGTAATGGGTTGTGTAAGATTCACCCCGGTTACCGTAAATGAAGAGCTGACAATATATTTATCCAAAGCTATGGAAGCCGTAGAAGTTGAAATTCCTGGGATAGCATACAACTCCCAGTTGTCAATATAACCGGTAAGACCGGTCGAACTACCGCAGTTATTGAAAAATACCATACCGGTGGTAGAAGCCGCACCGGTGGTGAAGGTTGCATCAAAGTCTGTCCACACGCCATTCGTATTGGGAACGGCGATATTATAATCACCACTTGCCCCTCCTACATTGGCATTCTGAATTCCCATGTTGAATGAGCCGTCCAGGGTTTTTACCTTAGCATGTATGCGGTAGGTAGCGTTGGGAATCCAGGTAAAGCTTTTTGTATCAACCGAACCACTACAGGTCGCTGTTCCCGAAATCTTAACACAGTGACTTCCGCAATAGACATCGGAGCCGGTTACCAGGCTTACACTCCCCCACGAACCGGGAATCGAATTCATATACGGATCGGTAATCAGATTCGGAATAGTGGTATAAAGCGGGGTGAAGCAAGAGCTGTTGACAGATGCTTTTACCGGGATATTCCACACTGTACTGCCACTGGTCAGTGTGATGTTGCCATCCACAGCTGTGGAGCCATCATAGGTTACGGTTACCGTCGCATTCGAAGCATTGGAGGCCAGGGTAGCCGGGCTTACCGTAATACCCGTTGGCGCCGTAATCGTAATGCTGTTTGTCAGATTGGAACCGGTTACGGCAAATGATCCTGATTTATAGGTTTCATCAAATGAAAATGAAGATACCGATGCATCAATTGATGTGGACGCTTCCGCTCCTTTCTGGTATAAGAAGAGAACCTCATCGGAAGATAGTGCTTTATTATAGAGGCTGTATTTATTGACATACCCTTTCCAGGTTGGGTCACTGGTATATCCGCTTTTGCAAAGGAAGGCATTAGCAGTACTTACTGCCGACAGTTTGTTGGTACTGCTTAATGTGGCTGTGCCTACACTTACACCATCCACGTACATCGTGATATTCGTCGCAGTTATGACACAGACCAACTGGTGCAACAAGCCATCATCAATTGCACCGGCTGCACGGTTAATACCCGTTTCGGCTGTCCAGGGCGAAGTGGTATTTCCTGTTGAGATAGCCAAACGACAATTGCTTCCATTGGAGGGCGAAGAGAAAATGTAATTTGTACCCATCCAACCGGAAACGTTTGCATCTCCGAAATAGGTCAACATCGTATTGCCTGTATTTTGTCCGGAGGAAGATTTAAACCACACTTCGGTTGTCAAAGCGGTATAAGCATTCACGCCAAGAGCCGATCCTGTAAAAGACAGATATCCTCCGGATGTAGTATTTAATGCCTTGTTGCTGATTGTTGCCGTGCCCTGCAAAGTTCCATCTGCCATACCGACATTATCTTTGGCTGTGCCATCATCAAACGTCCATTGATGAGTCAGGTTGGTTGTTCCGGGATCGGTTTGTGCATGAGAATTCGTATTGCAAAACAGAATTCCTGCAACAAGTAATGAAAAGTAGATTTTTTTCATAGTGTAAATTCGGGTTAGTGTAATCCACTGGTTATAAATGACTATTCCTTAAGCCAAAAGTTATCATTCAAAAAAGCGCCAGTAGTATAAGTTGCAAACTTATAAAAAAGCATTTCCTCCAATAGAGAAAATTCATTCAAATATCTAATGTAAATCGGTCAATCTGATCTATATACGGGATAGTTCGGGGCGAAGAGTGAAGAGAATATTCTGGGGGATTGAATTATAGTTTCGTTAGTCGTAGCTTGGGTAGCCAATATTTGGCGATACAACCAAACTACGGTAGTGCAGCCTATCGGCAACAGTAAGGGCGTTCCATAGTTATGATATCACACTACTATCACTTTTTCAAAGCTCACACCTTTAATTCTTTCTTTTTGTATCGCCTTTTTTAAATCATCACTAACATATAACTCAGGTGTAATTTTCCAGAAATCATGTGCCTGTGGCTTGTGAAAGACAGCTAATTTATCAATCTTAATTGATGAGAAATGCGGTACAATTATTCTATCAGTTCCAGTAATATATTTAGTTTTATTCTCGTCAATTACATCAAGTTTTCTCTCAAATCGAGGTATAAAGTAGACTCGTTGTTCATCATTTCCATTAATTCTCACTTTTATCCAATCAAGACCTTCCAGCCCTGATAAATTTCTTGAGAATATCTCTTTTAACCTCTCAGAAAACAATGGCCAGGCAAGACTATTCGGCTGATAATCCAACCATATATTTTGTAAATCGGCCAAGTAAGTTGATTTCATTAAACCAGTCTTGCCTGATGAAAGTTTAAATAACTCAAGTTCAAATGGTAACTCATCACTTTGATCAATTTGTTGAATTAATTCATGAGCTAAAGGGGTTTCCTCTGGAGCATATGCACTTGCTATACTCGGCGTTTCTTTTATACTAAATAAAAAATAGTTCTTCATTAGGTTATTTGTTTGTAAGTTGTTATGCTACCCCCTCCTCCATTAGCCGTGATCTGGTAACCAGTAGCTTGGCGAAGAGTCTCGCTCGGTTCGACAAAAGCATCACCTCATTTTCTCTACTCTAAACTTTAATGTATCAATCAATACATCAAAAGATCGAGCTTCTCCTGAAGTAGTAACGCCATCATTGCTCCATGGGTAGTAAATTGAATCGTTCTTAATGATAAATACCCTTTGTAATATAGCCCAGGACATTTTTGCCGTCTTTTTACAAGAGGTTATAACAAAGTAAGGATCCCTGATTATGCCTCCTTTTGACTTAATACGACAGGTACAATTTTGATCTACGTTATAACACTCAACAAAAGGCGGCATATAAGTTACCCTTTTCCCATTTATAATTTTAGGTGGTTCTTTATAGCCATAGACCTCTTTGAACTTCTTTCTTACATCTGAGGGTAATTCCTGATAGGTTATTTCTTTATAATCATCATTCTTTACGGAACAACTTAACATTAAAGTTAAGCAGAATAAGGAGCTGATAAAAAGAACATCAAACTTATTTAGTTTTATTTCCATATTTATTTTTCCAGGTTATCACTGTTCCCTGCTATTTTTTCAGTCTTTTAATCTCTTCTTCGAGCTCCTTCAGGTCTTTGCGATCAGCCTGTTGGGCATCATAGGCTTTACGATTGGAATCTGATTCCCCGCTTGCTTAGTACACGGAATCCAATGGCCAGTATCATATCAAGCGAGTAAAAGATTACATAGTATTGTTTGCCATCTGCGGCAGTTGTTAAGTAATTCCTTACAACTGAATTATCCTCCAACTCACTCTCTGACAAGATATTGGCAATGCATTGCTCTATATACTGTTTGGAGGTATCAAAAAGTTCGGTTAACTGGTTCTGATTTATCCACACAGTGTCGTCTTTGGCAAACAGAACGCATTCAGCCAACCGTTTCAACAGCTATAACTATACTTTAATGGTCTGAAGTCCAAAGATAATGATTATAGCGATATGCAAACGGCCTCAGACACATTTGCCTGAAGCCGTTTATCTATGAATTGCTGTACTATACTTCGTTTTGCAAAACAGAGCTTTGCTTGTAGCTATGATATAGCGAAACGCTATACCAAACTGCCTAACGACCAAACTTCGGTTATCGCAGGCTACGGATACGGGGGGACTTTCTCTTCAGTCTGGTTATTCAGATCAGAGTTTATCAAAACTTCACGTTCAGAGACTTTCCGTTATACGCCACCGTTTTACCAGCTTTGCCAGGAACATCACCACATCCGTTGGCTTTTCCGACCATCACAATATTGAATTTGCGGGATGTCATCATGCCCTTGAATTTTCCTTTGCGATCATTGATTGAAAGAGTTTTGCTTTGGTCATTCCACTTGAAAGTAATGGTGGAGTAAGCGCCTTTCTCGTAGTTGTAATTATCAGTTTCATCTTCGTACAGGGTAAACTCGCCATCAGCACCCGGATAAACGCGGATTTCGAGGTTGTCCCACTTTTTCTCCTGAGCATATTGCACTTTCGGGCCCCAAGGCAAGATAGAACCTGCTTTCATGTAAAGGGGCATAATATCAATCGGAGCCGCTTTACTCACCTCTTGTCCGCCAGTAAGTTTCTCACCTGTCCAGAAGTCAAACCATTCAGCTCCTTTGGGCAGATAGACCGTTTTTGATTTTACCTGAGAATAATCTTCCACACCTTTGCCATCCTGCTTGCTCACATACATCGGTTCGGTGACAGGAGCGACCAGAATAGAACGGCCAAACATGTATTCCCCCGTCATGTCATACACCTTTTTATCGTTGGCAAAGTCCATAAACAGGGCACGCATGATGGTTTCCGAACGATTGCTTACGCCCCACGCCGTAGAGTACAGGTAAGGCAACAGACTGTAACGAAGGTTGATGTATTTTTCAATCGCATCAAAGTCACGGTCTCCATGTTTTCCGAAATTGAAGATTTCACGGGGAGCATCGGTACCATGCGAACGCATCATTGGGGTGAATGCACCGAACTGTATCCAGCGCAAATAGAGTTCCCGGTATGCATTATTTTTCAGAGCATTAGAGCCCTGGTAATTCCACAGGAAGAATCCGCCGATATCGGCATTCCAGTAGGGATTACCGCTTAACGAGAAGTTCAGGGCCGCCGGTATCTGCTTCTGAAGCGTTTCCCAGCTGGCACCGATATCTCCAGACCAGGTATTGGCTCCATAACGCTGTTGCCCGGCAAAAGCCGAACGGGTCAGGATGCACACCCGCTTATCGGAGGTGGTTGCACGCTGGTGTTCGTAAACGCCTTTGACATGTTCGAGTGGGAAAGCATTAACCACCGAACGGTATGTACCCAGGTAGGTCGGTTGATCAAAGTCCTTTTCCTTCACATTGATGTGATCGGGCTCTGACGAATCGAGCCACCAGGCATCCGTGCCGTATGAAAAGACACCCTTATTGAGGTAGCTCCAGTAAATATCACGTGCTTCTGGATTGTACGGGTCGTAAGGTTTTGTACCGGAATTTGGCGGCCAGGTATCGAAATCTATCAACATCTTCTTTTGCTCAAACTCTTTGTATTGAGTGGTCAAAGGACCAAATCCTGGCCAGGAGACAATCATCAGATGGGCTTTCAGGTTGTGAATCTTTTCCACCATGGCTTTGGGATCCGGGTATGTCTTTTTGTCAAAGCTCATGGCATTCCACACGCTGTCGCGCCCCCAGTATTGCCAGTCCTGTACAATACCGTCGAGAGGGACTTTCAGATTGCGGTATTTTTCTACTATGCCCACCAGTTCGTCTTGTGTCTTGTAACGCTCTTTGGATTGCCAATAGCCGTAAGTCCATAATGGAAGCATCGGCACCTGACCGGTCAGGTCGCGCATCTGAGCCACCACTCCATCGCCGCTACCGCCGTACATAAAATAGTAATCGGAGCAATCGGCCAACGATTCGAATGAGGTCTCCTGAAGATTGTCTGTAAAAAGAGTAGAAGCATAATTGTCCCAGAAGATACCGTATCCTTTGATCGACTGGAAGAACGGGATGCAGACTCTCGTATTCCCATTCTTCAAGACATTCTGTTGTCCACGCTGGTTGAGCCTGTTATTTTGCTGCTGTCCGAGACCATAGATAGGCTCGTCCTTATCCAGCAAAAATGCCTGACGTGCGGTATAGGTATTTTTCTGCACATCGACCGTCGGGGTGAATTGAGTACCGTAGTCTTTTTCGGTCAGCAATGGATTTCCTTTTAAATCGAGGTAACTGACCCTACCGGTTTTCAGGTTAACATCTACTTCCAGTTTGTCACTCTTCATAGCCACTACGTCTCCCTGCTGTGTGGTGGTAAACCGGGTATCCTGCGGTTTCTTTACCACAGATAGACTCTCTTTCCTGTAAACGAAACCTTCGGGGGCTTTCAATACCCGCACGATGGAAGGGCTGTAAAATTGCACCTCAACATCCATCGACTGAAGCCGGGTTTTAATACCCTGTGCTGTTTTTTGGTAGTTCTGCGCTGACACCGGTATAACCAGAATGGTACCGAGCAACGCAACAATCACACTTTTCCTTTTCATTTGTGATTAGAATTAAAGATTTGATTTTAAAACAAATAATGAGACAAAAGTATGGAGTACCGGCGTAGCGGATATGATTATCTGGTTGTTTATTGATGTATGATTTGTTGTTTTGGGGATTAAATGGGTCTGGGAATATTATAACCCAGGCAGGCGTAATGTCAATAATCAATTACTTTTGAATAAATAACCTCGTGCTACTTTACAAATTAATGAGCCAATATTCGCACTGTCATCCCGTGCCTGACACGGGATCTCAAAATCGAAGACCGGTTATTAATCAGATTTTTCTGGTTGAGAGATCCCGCATCAAGTGCGGGATGACAACACTATCTTTTCTGCAAAACTCATTATACCTGACTTTCAGAACGAAGAAATATTTCCAGACATCAATATTTAAAAACTCGTCAGCTTTTATTCATCACCCTCATATCACTTTTTCCGGTTATTCTGAATATACTGCGATGGAGTCACACCAAACGCCTCTTTGAAGTAGTTTGAGAAATAGCGTTGCGTATTAAATCCGACCATATCCGCAACCTCGCTCACCGAAAGCTGCCCCTGAGCGAGCAACTGAGCCGCACGCTTCAAGCGGATAGAACGGATAAATTCAGACGGGGCAAGTCCGGTTATGCTTTGCAATTTCTTGTACAGTACCGTACGGTCCATTCCCATCTCCTCGCTAAACTGCTGAACCGAATATTCGGGATTGTCCATATTGCGCTCGATGCAGGACAATGCTTTTTCTACCAGCTTTTCATCCAAAGAAGTGATGGTGATCTCTTTCGGATTGACCTCTATTTTACGAGAAAATTGCTGCTGTCGGTTCTGTTGTTGTTCGATAAGCTTATTGATACGCAGGTGAAGAATATCGAGGTTAAAAGGCTTGGGCAAATACTCGTCAGCACCCGAACGGTAACCTTCCAGTTTGTGTTCGTCAGAAGTCCGTGCCGTCAGCAATATAACCGGGATGTGCGATGTTTGCAGGTCTGACTTGAGTTGCCGGCACAGTTCCAAACCATCCATGCCCGGCATCATCACATCACTAATCACCAGGTCGGGCAATGATTCGCAAGCTATTGACTTACCGGCAATACCATCGGGAGCTTCCAACACCTCATAACTTTTGGACAATTCACTCACCAGGAAGTGGCGTAATTCCGAATTATCTTCCACCACCAGCAGCTTGTATTTTTGGTCTGAATGAATAGACATCTCAGTGGCATTCGGCTGCTCTATGACTTCTTCGAATAGGATTTGCTCGTCCGTCGTTTCCGGGATCAAACTGGTCGGAATTCTCAGCGTGAAAGTGGTACCTCTCCCCTGCTGACTTTCTACATTGATTTGCCCGGAATGCAACCCGACATACTCTTTGACCAGATGCAGCCCAATGCCACTCCCCTGCTCCGTTCCATTTGCCTGATAGAAACGGTCAAAAATTCGGGCCAATTCGTCCTGCGGAATACCTCTTCCGGTATCATTGACCCGAATTTCCAGATACTCTTTTCCCTCTTCTTTCAGAGAGTTCAGTTGTACTGATATTTGCCCCGTTTCCGGGGTAAATTTAAAGGCATTGGAGAGTAAATTATTCAGAATACGATACAGTTTCTCCCGGTCAAAATAGCAATAAAGCTCATCCAGTTCACTTTTCACATTAAATACGATGCGCTTTTCCTGAGCCAGACGGCTAAATAGCTCCTCAAACTGACTAACGAAATCGACAATGTTGCCATAAGTGAGATTGAGCTTCTCCCCGCTTACCTCCAACCGACGGAAATCCAATAACTGGTTGACCAGATTCTGTAAATCACGGGCATGGCGGTAAAGGCTTCGAATGCGGGGTTCCACGGGTGTACCTTTGGCCTCCTTCAACCACGACTCCAATGGCGTAATAATCAATGTCAACGGTGTTCGGAATTCATGGCTGATGTTGGTAAAGAAATTAAACTTCATCCGATTCAACTGCTCGTCATTGCGACGAGCCATCCGCTGATGAGTCAGTTGCTGATAGTATTTTAGCAAAATGAAGAGTGACGCTGCAATCAATATCAGATAGATAAAATATGCCAACGGGGTTTTCCAAAACGGAGCTTTTATCTCAACTATGATTTCAGAATAACCCGCCGTCCATACCTTGCTGTTGTTGGCAGATTTCACCTGAAAACGATAGGTCCCGGGCGAAAGATTGGTATAAGTAGCCACACCTGTTCCAGTTGAGGAAGTGACCTCCCGCCAGTTCTCGTCAACGCCTTCCAGACGGTAGCGGAAGTAGGTCTGTGTGGGATTTACATAGTTCAATGCAGAGAACTCCAGGCTGATAAAGTTCTGGTTGTGGTTCAATACAATACGCTCTGTTGTGGTTATCGAACGGGACAGGATCATATTACCATCATAGGCAACACCCGGCTTTACCCTATCGCCGAACAACCGTAATCCGGTAAATAACGGCTGTGGAAGACGACTGAATTGCGCAACAGGTTTATTCAGCAATATCGAATTGAATCCGTTCAACCCACCCAACAGCAATAACCCATGTGAACTCAGCCAGGTAGCCGTGGTGGTAAATTCATTGCCCAGCACACCGTCGTAGATATTATAGTTGTAAAATGAAAACTTCAAATCGTTTTTATTTTCCATGACCCTGATAGATGAAACCCCTTCAGCGGTAGTAACCCATATTCTACCCTGATGATCTTCCTGAATTCCTTTGACACAATTATTCACCAACCCGTCATCGGTGTAAAGCGTATAAACCCGGTCAGAAGCCGGAATCCAGACGTATAGCCCATCCTGACTGCCGATCCACACCCGGCCATAACGGTCTCTGCATATGCAGTTGAACTGTTGATTGCCATTCTTTAGCAGTTCATTCAGATGTATGCTGAATTTTTTAGAGCGGAGATCATAGATGATCAACCCAGCATTCCCCCGAAAAAGCAACCGGTTATTATCAATGAGCAATAGCTGGGAAATATAACTCCGATGACTTAGGTTAACCGGTAAGGGAATACGTCGAACTGTTCCGGTTAAAGGATTGAAAAAGCCCAACCCATCATTAGTCGCAGCATAAACCCGACCTGATACCGTGCAAATCTGACGGATAGGAACCGGGGGAACAAAATGTCTGAGACCTGTTTTATCGAAGCAATATACTCCTCTGTTTTCCGTACACAAGCATGTACGGTTCTGGCTATCGGTAGTCATCGAGATACATGCTGCATCTGCGGGAACATCAGAAACGACATCTAACCGGCCGGACTCCTGCTTATAATAAAACAAACCGTGTGTAGTTCCTACCATTACGCCCCGGTTATCATTTCCGGAAAAACAGGTTACTTCCAGTCCCTTTATACCGGAAGGAAAGGCGGATAGGCCAATATTGCGGAACTTAAAGCGGTCGGGGTGATAATAAAGCAGTCCACGGTTAAAAGTACCTATCCACAATCCCCCCTGAGAGTCGTGAAATTGGGTGCTTGCCACGGAATTAATCACAGAGCCATCGGCCAATCTGAAGTCCGGTATAAGCGTTTTATTCTGTAAAGTATTGTCGATATACCACAAGCCATTGTTACTTCCAACCCACAAATTCCCCTGTTTATCTTTGGTGAGCGTATTCATACCGTCATTCGTATTCAGAATAACCTTCCAGGTTTTAAGCTTCACGTTAAACTGGTGTAAAATCGCTCCTTTAGCCCCATTCCTCAACTGGTATATCATGTCTTTTGAACGAACCAGCATTAACGTCCGGTCATATTGTGTCTGGTCATTTTCCGGAAATACACTCATTTGGTATAATTTCTTTCCCGATTTAAGGTTGCAACATACCACTTGACCATGTTGGTAAAAGAAAAAGACCCGCCCACCGGAAACAGCTAAATCATATAGTTCATCTCTGGCACCGGATAAAAACGATACATTTTTCACGAACAAACGGGTTTTGTTGGTCCGGCTATTTCTGTAAATCATATTATCGGAAGCCGTCCGAAACCAATCGTTTTGATCATCATCCATAAAAAAGTCGGCCAGAGGCTCCCTGATACGCATCGATGCCAGGACACTATCCGGACGCGACACGAAATGTTCCTGACTGACATCCATCAACATCAGTTGCCCCCGGTTTTTCATCCAGATATAATCACGATCCACATAACCATGATGAAACCCTTTGTATTCTGTCAGTGGTAAAATACTTGTTCCTTTAAGATGGACATGCTTAAAAATAGTCCCATCGTAAATATTCATTATACCTTCTGTCATTATCGCCATTCGGCCATCCGACAGTTGAAGGATATTACGGATTCTATTTTCGGATAATCCGTTTTTGGTATCAATCGGAGTAAAAACAAGATGGAGTTGAGCAAATAATGAAACACAAGAGCTTATGACCAGGACAAATATGATATTGAGGTATTTAAACATGGTACCGGATATTTTTTGCAGATTGGCTTATTCCACTTTTACTCAACAAATATAAAGATAGATAGTGGATAATTGTCTGATCTGTTTTCAACAAATTCTGTCAATGAGAAACAAAACCGTAAGCAGGTTATATTCATCTGATATGACAGATAGGGATTATCTCCGGCCGGAAACTACAAAAAAGGGCATCCCGAAGGACACCCTTTCAATCAACATAAAAACAAAACAACCTATTTCACAACTTTGGCATAACTTGTTTGTCCGGCTACAGTAAGGCGAACCAGGTAGATACCCGCCGGATATTCAGCTTTGATGATCTTATTATTTACGCCTGCATTACAGGTAAAAACTTCGTTGGATAGCAACGCTCCCTGAATATTATAAACGTAAATGCGGGATGAAGCCTCTGTAGCAGATTCAAATTCGGCAATGATCTGGTTATTGGGTAGCCCCGCTCATTAGAGTACCGTTCATTCCGCCAACGTTATCATTGGCCGTTCCATCGTCAAATGTCCATTGATGTTTCAGATTGGCTGTCCCCGGATTGGTTTGAGCCAGAGTTCTTACGCTTATGTCCAGAATCATCAACAGGCACGCGACAAGGTAGGATTTTTTCATAGCAACAATTAATTTAAAGGTGAATGATATGAATCAATATAAATACAGGATGAAGAACATCTTGTATTCTTTTTTTATGACTAATTCTCCTTTTAGTGTAATAACCAACGCTTTACACTTAAAGCTAACGTTGCAAAAGTAGATGTCAATTGAGTACTTTGTAATCAAATCCTAACCAATTAAGGACACTCTCGTGTCAAAAACAGGCAACACATACTCTATATCCGAAAGAATTGTATTCGCCTGATTACATTACATAATAATAATTTTTCCAGGCATCTCCTCAGGTGAATAGAAGATCGGCGTAGCCAATTAGAAGCATTTTTTTTAGCCACGAAACGTAGTTCGACGAAGTCAATCCACGAATAAGAATGTGTCTTTTCTTTTTTCAGTAATGAAAAAAGATTCGTGAAGCTACGATTTTCATTATGTCTGATTAAAGTGGGTTATAAGCTGTGTTTTAATTCGTGCATTGACTTCGTCGAACTACGTTTCGTGGCTAAAATCATTTCGATAAGTTGATCCTAAATTATTTCACGAAATCTTTTAGATAAATTCTTTCCCTAAAAGAGGATAGAATAGACCCACACAAAACGTTATAGAGCCGAAAAAACAGAGGACACTCCCTTGTAAGAGTGCCCTCCGTTTTTTAAAGAAAGAGTTATCGGCAGTTTGATTCACTAATTTATTATACAATCATTTTCACTACCAAAACAGACAAACCGTCCGATAACCTTTCATGAATATATACCCCCTATTTCTCCCTAAGTTTGAATTCCGGATGACCGGCAAAATCATCGTACAACGGTTGCAGCGGCGTCACATTCCCGATAGCCGGAGCAGCCAGCGTTACAGCCATCAGTTTTATTCTATTGTTTACCGGCAAAACCAGCTCTTTCGCCCCTGCCGGAATTTCAACCTCATATTTATAGAGGTAACAATATTGATAAGCCTCGTTTGAAGACGGATAGGCATTATGCACATGCGATGCATACCAGGCAATATTATCCCTTTTGGTAAAAGGCTTTTGCATCTCAACCACCGAATTGCGGTCACGGCTCAATACCCGGTTGTAGAACTGTCCGACATAACCGGTCCACTCCTGAATATCCAATGGTTTTACCTGGCCGTCAATCAGAAAATCGCCTTTTGTATCTTCGGTAGCAGCGGCGAGCAAATAGATCCGGGTATAATTGCCCTGCGGCAGTTGTATCTTCTGACCGTTACAGGAGACAGCATTATTCTGACCGTCATTTTTCCCTCCCAATACAAACCGGATATCTTCACTTTGAACGCTCTCCGGCAATAACTCTCCCGGCAAAGTCTGCTTATAGACAAAATCGCCATCGTCACGATTACCGTCAAAGCTTACCACATCGGCATCATAAGGCAAATCAACCGATTGTTGATTCATCCCGTTTTTCTGTACAGCCTGCCCCTCAAGCTGAACGGCGAAACTGCGAATCGTATAATGACTCAGATCAAACGTAAGCTTGCCATCGTGAACCGTGGCATTGCCTGTCTTTTGTTCCTGACCGTTCACCTCATAGGCATTGATTATTTTTCCCGGAAGAGATAGTCTGACAGACTTCTGATCCTCTCCGGCTAGTTCATTCACCCTGACCAGATAATAATCGCCCTGTTCCATTTTCTTACAGGCCATCACTCCTACCTTCGGATTATCTATTGAAATCATGGAGAATGTTTTTCCCTGAACCCCGGCATGTTTCGGAGATTCGAAAGCGATAAGAGGCTGATTGAAAAACTTGGCCTGCCATGCCGGACCTGCATCCTGCCAGCCACCTTCATGGCCATAGATGGCGTATTTCACATCATGAATTCCCCAATCCTGGGTGCTCTGGTACATGTATGCCCCGTTAAAGGCTTTTGCCCCGGGCGTATAAAGCAGTGTCAGGCGCAATGTGTTATCGTTGGGCTTGTCGGCTCCATATTTGCAATCTTCCAGGATCGAGACACCATACCGGCCCGATTTATCAGTCAGGTCCATCCACTCTTTAAACGGCACTTCAAACATTTTCTCGTTATTATTACCGCGGGCAATGGTACCGACACCGAGATTATAGGTCGCTTTCTCATTGTTCACCGCCAATGGGAAAGAGGCCTTAAGACTGACCTCGCGGGATTGCCAGTCTATTTTATTCGATACCTCCAGGCGTTTACCGGCTTCACTGGCAGAAAGGCTGAACAGCTGCACGATCTCTGAATTTCTGCCTTTCCGTTTGACCTGAAGAGTTACCCGAACCGGACCATTTTCAACTACGGTCAGTTCGGCATCTTTATCCATAAAGTCCACAGGCGCTTTCTTCCGGTCCGCCCAATCCATATTCCAGGCCGGCCATTCCACTGGACGCTCTTGCTGAAACTCCAGACGGGCCGGTGCGGAAAGCAGCTCCTTATTCGCTTTCTTGTCCCTGATACTCAGTATATCTCCGTTAGTTGCAAATTCTACTTTGTAGTAACTGTTTTCCAAAGTACGGTTAGTCGCAGAAAGGAGACTCTTTCCGGTTCTTGCCGCGGCCACTTCACGGACATCATACACGGCCATCCCTACCGGGGGCACCTGTGCCAGAAATAACAGGGTCAACTTATTTCCTGCACGCGAAATCACCTGGGACGACACTTCCAGTCCGTTGTGATCAAACACAGCAACATGAGCGGGCATCGCCGGATATTCAAGCTCTGCGGTTACAACATCTTCCCGCGAATGTGCGACAGGGTTATATATCACAACTGCTTTTCCTGCTGTCAAAGTATTCATACTGCCGGCAATGGCGCTTACTCCGTGCTTAAGGATTTCTGCAAAACCGTTGGAGGCGACAAACTCATCGTTCCAGGCATATTCATACGCTTTGGGAATACTGGTTCCAGGCAAAATATCATGAAACTGGCTACCCAGGACAAGATCCCAGGCACTATTGATCTTTTGAAGGGGATATTCAGCCGCTTTCATCCAATCGGCCATAACCGAAACCTGTTCAGCCGACTGTGCCAAAAGCTCGTTCTTACGGTTAGCCCGCTTCATATAAGCCTGCGAAGTCATGGAACCGGCACTGTGCTCTATCAACAAAAGATCACCGGAATAGGTTGGAAGTGCTTTTCTGATTTCCGGAGTAATATCTTTAAACATCTGATCGGACGATGTGAGCAACACCTTGAAATTACTGTCCCGATTATTCAGGCTTTTCTCTGCATGTTTGACATCGTTTTCACGCGGGGAACCGCCCTGGTCTCCTACTCCGTAGTAACGAAAATCAAACGCATATCCTGTTTTTTTGAAATTATCATCCAGGCGGCTGATCCACCCCGGATTTTTATCCAGACGCTCCTCCACCCGGCCAGTATAGTTGCTGGCATTCAAAGCAGCCACTACACCTTTACCATCCGGACCATTCCACACGCCCACATTGAAAGGAACTCCCGCGGCAGAATGCCAGGTCAGTTTCTGTGTGGAAAAGCCCAACAATCCGCAATGATGAAATACCGTTGGCAAATTGTACAGGAAGCCGAAACAGTCCGGTAACATATAATCTGCACTCTCTTTGGCAAACTCCCTGCGGAAGAAGTTATTCCCGTATAAAATCTGACGGATCAATGATTCGGAGGATGAGATGTTAACCTCTCCTTCATCGACCGACGATCCGGAAACGTGCCAACGGCCTTTGTGGACATAATCCACCACCTTTTTGAATTGCTCCGGATAGTATTCCTTCATCATATTGTAGCGGCGCGAGCCGGTGAAGTTGAATACATAATCGGGGTACTTCTCAAAAAGACGGAAGTTTTCCTCCATGGTATTCCGGATACATTGATTGATCGTGAATGGATAATCCCAGTTCCACTCCGAATCCAGATGGGCATATCCTATCGTATATAGCAGGCGATCTTTGGCAATATCGTATTTTTCAGGCTTCTGAGGAGCCTGTGCAGTAGCCAGTTGAATCGTTGTCATACCCAGTGCTATTAAAGAAAAGAGTAGTTTCATTGTATTCTTAATTTATATAAGCCTAAAGCTTGGGTTTAACGGCAAATGAGCAGAACAACAAATAAATCGCGCTTAACAAAATAACCGTAACCGAGCCCACCTGCGAGCAAACGGCATCCGACGCAACGCCCATGATAAACGGGATCACCGCCCCGCCAAATACTCCGGTAATCATCAGTCCCGATATTTCATTGCCTTTATCGGGATGCAACTGGATCGCCATCGCGAAAATAATGGAAAAGACGTTTGCAATCGAAAAACCGATAATAGCCAATAAGGCAAAAACCGCGACCTGTCCGGACGCAAAAAGAAGAGCAGCCAATGCAATCACAGCAACCACGGTGGTGATCTTAAAGAAACGGGCAGCTGAATAGCGTGCCAGCAATATAGCGCCGATAAATGCACCTGCGGTACGGAAGGCAAAGTACATGCTTGTTCCGTATCCGGCGTCAATGGTATTCATTCCGCATCGTTCCATCAGAATCTTGGGCGCAGCGGTATTAATACCGACATCAACGCCTACCACAAAGACAATTCCCAGAAAAAGCAGCAGGAGTGTCTTGTCTTTCAGTATGCCAAACACACTGCCAAACGAACTTGCGGTATTGACTGAAATCTCTTCATGAATAGAGGTTGTCAGCAACCAGATCGTAGAAACCAACGTGATCAGGGCATAGATCGGAAAGATATATTGCCAGTTGCCTAACCGTGAAGCTGCAAAAGCGGCAATAAACGGTCCGCTGAAGGAAGAGATTGCTTTCACGAATTGTCCGGCAGTCAGGCTGCTGGTCAGCTTATCCCCTTTCACCACATTGGTCAGCAGGGGATTTAATGACACCTGCAATATGGTATTGGCAATTCCCAGCAATACAAATGCGGCCAGCGATGTGGCAAAGGTGTAACTCAACAGGGGAATCAGCATCGCCACCATCGTAACCGCATTACTCAGCAACACGGTGCGCTTGCGCCCGATCTTGTTCATCAACATGCCGGTGGGGACGGAAAAGAGAAGAAACATGGAAAAAAGCGCCACCGGTATCATGTTGGACAAGGTGTCACTCAATCCGAAATCGGCTTTTACGTGCGTAGAGGTAATCCCTACTACATCACAAAAGCCCATAATAAAGAACCCGAACAGCACGGGTAGAATTGTCAATGTGGATGTTTGTTGCTTCATTTCGTTTAAGGTATGTTTATTGGAATATAGTGTTAATCCAATGTATTACTCAATGGAAGATGCCTTTATCATGCCTGCTCATTTCAGAGTTTAATCCCCGCCAATGAGCCATACATCTCCACCATGGCAGCCTGTGTAAGCAGCCACTTTTCTTTTTCAGTTCGCTTCAGACTCCAGTCGCCGTAAAAAAGTCCGTCCGCGTCGCGTGCATTATCCCAGGCATAGTCCAGGTTATCCTGATACACATTCAGGTATTCCGGATTACGATCTACGCTGTACAATTCGACAAAGCCACGCAACATAACCGCGACAAACCAGGCATTCCGGTCAATGAAAAGACGATGTTCTTTCCCGTCTTTTCCCTGAAACGGTTCGGCAAAATAGTTGATGGAAGCTTTCGCAACCGACTTTGCCTCTTCGAGATAGCTTTTATCTTTGGTGATCTTGTACAGCAAAACGGCTGCCTGCAACATTTGCCCGCTATTGTAGGCAAACTTGGCCTTTCCGATTTTCCCATCCAATGATTTATTGTCAAAGTAAAGCTGGTCGGTCGGATCCTGTAGATTGCTTTTCGTCCATTCATACAGCGATTTACCTTCCGTGAAATACTTTTTATTATGCGTAATCCGGTAAAGTTTTAATGCCAGCACCGCACCGGGTGCATTGGAACAGGTGTTTTTGGATTGTTTTTTTTGCTCGCACCAATAAACGCCTCCACCCAGCTTATCATCAGTTCCACTTTCAATAAAACGCCAGATCACCTGCGCTTGTTTCAAATAAATCTTATCGTGAGTAGAATGATACAACTCCGCAAAATCAATACCCAGCCACACATTATCATCATAGAAACGATCCGAAAATCCAGCCTCAGCGAGATAAGACTGATAACAGGCGGGAGTACGTTTTGAATCATAATACATCTTCAGACCGGGAAGATAGCGTTCTTTACACACCGGCAGATATTCCTTTTCACTGGCTTTCATCAGAGCATTAAGCGCTGAAAAGGTTCCGGAGAAAGGCCACAGGTATGCAGCCTTCTTTTGCGGTGTCTTGTCTTCCCCGGCCAGATAACCGGCCTTATAATCCGCGACAAACGGATAGTTCTCGCGAAGCAACGGGCTATTCCCTACGTCATAGAATCTGTAGATTCGTTCCATCGTCTCTTTTGCCCGTTGCAGGTTGCGGTTTTCGGAATGAATAATCCCCGGGGATATGCCAATCAACAGGATCAGGCACAATCCCCTCAACAATGCTTTTCTGTTCATCAACTATTTACCTATTGGAATATTTCATACATCATTATTATTTTTGTTTTAGCTACATATGTAACTCGCATATAATGTCATGCTCTTTGGTGAACATTTGTTCTTGCTCGTTTCATTTAAATCGTTCGGGGACTTTGCTAAAGACCGCTTTGATCTTCTTCATGTCAAACTTGGGTGTGCGGTCGTAGTTGTAGATACCATTCTGCTCCTGCTCCACATCGGTAAGCTGGGTATAGCAATAACCCGAAATGTGGTCATACCCCAGAATTACATCGGTCAGCTGAGCCAGACGGACATAAAACTCATCCAGCGTTTTAGGCGCATTTCCGTATCCCCAGGAGTTGTTGGCAAACTGTTCGCCGGCAATCCATTTAATACCGCCATACTCATCTACGAAATAGGGCTGACCACTGTACGCCACCTCTTTCTTTGGTTCAAACTGAGGAATAACCCCATCTTTCGGTTCGAGTTTTCCACGTAATTCATCTGCTGTTTGCTCATAGTAGTGAACAGACCAGAGATCGGTTTTTACGTGATAAAGGCCGCTCACATCATTTACCGGACGGTAATCGAGCGAATGGGTAAGATTATAGATATCCGTTACAAAGCGGTCATGCTGCTGCGCACGGTCATTGTCGGGACGATCCCAGCTCTCATTGAAAGGAACCCAGGCAATAATGGAAGGGTAGTTACGATCCCTCATTACAATCTCGCGCCACTCGGATAGGAAATTGCGGGCCGCTTCAATATTGCTCATCCCCATTCCCCAGCTGGAGGATTCACCCCAGGTTAAATAGCCCAGCTTATCTGCCCAGTAGTGGTAGCGTTCTTCAAAGACCTTCTGATGCAAACGCGCTCCGTTGAATCCGGCCTGCATGGAGAGTTCAATATCGTGTTTCAGATCGGCATCGGAAGGAGCCGTCCAAATTCCTTTGGGATAAAAGCCCTGATCAAGCACCAGGCGCAGGAAGTAGGGTTTGTTATTCAGAAAAAAGCAATTTCCTTCGGAGTGAACTTTGCGCATTCCGGCATAAGAAGTGACTTTGTCAATCACTGCACCTTTGGCATTGAGCACCTCAAAAGTTACATCATACAGGAACGGAGATTCGGGCGACCAGGTCTTCACCTGCTTAAGCGGGAGAATGGCAAACGAAGGTGTTCCGGCAGGAATCGTCTGCGTTGCAACGGTTGACTTTCCGTCTTTGACGCTGACTCTTAGCTTCTGGCCCTGTTGCAGGGAATAAAATTCCGGATAAATCACAAAACGTTTCTGATCCAGCTCCGGCACGATGTATGCGCTTTTCAGCCCCGATTTGTCCACCGGTTCCATCCAGACCGTCTGCCAGATACCGGTAGTGCGGGTGTAGTCACATCCGCCGGAATAATAATTCCCGCACTGCTTGCCTCTTCCCTGAGCTCCGGAGCGTTGATCATCTTCCACCTGTACTACCAGTTGATGTTGTGTCTGTGGTTTTACAAACGGGGTAATATCAAAATCAAACGAAGAGGTCCCTCCCCAGTGACGTCCTACCAGTTTACCATCAATATAAACCGAAGCATAATAATCGACCGCTCCAAAGTGAAGGATTACCGCCTTCCCTGACCAGGCTGCCGGAATTTCGATAACCCGGTGATACCACATCGCATTGATAAAATCAACATATTTCACGCCCGAAAGCTCACTTTCCGGACAAAACGGAACGATAATACTTTTGTCAAATCCTTTGCTCTCCTGGAATCTGCGGTCAAGTCCCGATTTTCCAAAATCAAAGGTGAATGACCATTTACCATTGAGGTTTATCCAGTTTTCCCGCTGAAACTGCGGACGTGGATATTCGGGACGAGGAATGTCTGCCTTGACGGCAAAAGAGGAGAGCCCTATAAATGCAAGGACAAATAAGAAAAGCTGCTTCTTCATAGAAATCTGAGGTATGTTTAAAGATTAATTATTCTTCCGGCTTACCCGATTACCGATTGGTTTTTCTACGTGATCAGGCCGGTTTCTTTTTCAGTCAAAATTAGATTGAAACGCAATCTCCGGATAATACACAGAAATCAAAAAAGAACATAAACTGACCAATTTGGCGATAATTCCCCCAAAGCAGCTGACTACCGCATTTTCCCAAAACGCAAACAGACCAGCTATCACATTGATATACAACGACATCACAACTAGCACAAAGAAGCTATGAAAATACCTATTGAGAATATCCTGTTTCTCTAAATCATCAAATGTTTCGAAGTCATCGGATAAATTCTTAATCTTCCGACGGGTGATTATCTCTATTATGAATCCTTTTTCATCCAAATCGCATCTGCTCAGAATCCTCATATTATAACTCAAATTCAGCATAACTGGCCGTTACTTACAAAGTATTAAATTTCATCCAAATCATTACTTACAGCATCAGAAGCACAAATCAAACAGATATACCATTAGTTATCAAATACATCTAATTGGCATTTCACTGTAAGAAATGATCAAAGAAAATAAGTAATAAGTGACCAGCCGCATCAATTGAAAAATCACTGCGGCTATTCTTATACTCTTCCTCTCAATTTCTGGATACCTGCCCTTAATATTCTCTATAGATTTACTCTATGTTTATTCTATTTTCACTTTATGATAAAATAGTGATAATACAGTCATTAAATAGAGATAAGATAGTGATAAGATACTCTTTATAAGGACTATTTTATCACTGTATTAAGACTGTATCTTTAATGTGTATGCTATCTTAAGACCTAAAGACAACCTAAAGCTGACCTAAAAACAACCCTATCCCAAACCGGGTAGTATCTGTAAGGATGAAAGATAGAGGGAATAAACGAAGAAAGCAGCATAGTCTCAGTGAAAATTACTATTCTGAAGAGGGGGGAAGCAGATGGATGAACCCTAAAGGATCACCCCGAGCCACCCTCACCTGGAAGCAAGGATGAGGAGTAAAAAAAATCACCCTCGTCGGACAACGAGGGTGAAGACAGAACATCAAAAATCTATTTCTTAACTGTTATCTTACAGTACTTATTGGATACAATTCTATCCCTTTTCCTTTGCCCAGATTCCGGCTATATTTCTTTTCTACAGCATTATTCCAGTGTTCGTGCACTCCCAGGCTACCGGTTTTCACGCCATTGGGACGATAAAAGCCATATTTGGCATTGACACCTTTGGCCGCTTCAATCAGGTAGTTATCACAATTTTTACTTGAGCCTTTGGGAAACCATTTAGCTCCGCTGAAACCCAACTCATCCTGAAATTCGCTCCACAGGAAGTCGAGGCAAACGGATTCGATAGCCACCGGATCCTGGGACATAAAGTAGCTGGCGCTCCATTCCCCATTGAATAATCTTTTCCAACGGTCTCTGTCCGACTTTGGAGCATTTACATTGGTCTGCATGCCATAAAGACCGTCCACTATATAGAGAATGGTCTTCCCGCCCAGGTTTGGCGAACCCATCAGGTCCACATAGGCACTGTAATCACCAGGTGCGCCTTTCATCTGGCTCACATATTTGTTGTGGTCTTTTTGCGGATACTTTATCGAACCGAAATGGTTTTTAGCACAAAGGGTAACTCCGGTAATTTCATGCCCTTTGAGTAAGGCAATATTAATCAGATAAGCTGCATCCACCACCTGTTTGGGAAGTTCATTTCCCAATTCCACATCGGGAGAGGTGAAGGTTATGGCATTGGCTACCCAATCGGCTTTTTCCCTGCCGGGGCTTCCGGGAGCATCCATCCAGCGCACTTCGGGGAACTCCTTATGCAATGGTTGAAAGACCCGGTCGGGCAATGCCCTGATTTTCCAACCGATTGTTGCATCATACACGAGAATATCCTTCTGATTTACTCCGGCTTGTGTAAGTTGGCGGAGAATGGCCCGGGTTGCCTGCGGTGACTGGTCGATATCATTATCCACATCGTCGGCGGAATAGGTGTTATTGAAATTGACTTTAATCGCAATCACTTCTCCGGGTTGCCATCCTCGATTGCCTCGTCCATGGGTTTTGTTGAAATAACGGAATAATTTATCCCATGCTTGTTTATCGGAAGATGAACCGGATAACCCTTGTAATGATTTGGAATACATCGACGCCAATACCTCCTCATTGATATTGCCTTGCTCCCACCATTTACCGGTTTTACCATCCCAGGGAGTAGCCCGCACATCCCTTACCCAGGTAACCCGACCGGGATAGATACCTTTGGCCGAACCAACCGGCTGATTGGCTTTATAGAAGAAAGGATACTGATTTTCAGAAGGATTCTGTGCATTTGAATATTCGTTATAAACAAATTGCGCACCTAAAAACAACATCACACCTCCGACTGCATAGAGTAAAGAAGTCCGAAGTTGCTTTCGTGAAAAATACCTGCGGGCAACTTTCAGCAACATCACCCCAATGGTAGTTCCGGCTAACCATGCCAGAAATGACGCGGCCACGGGAATCGCAGCCTGTTGGCAGGGATAAGCAGCACGCGAGGGTTTGGGTAGTACCCGAATAATTACCCAGATTAGAGCGGCTAATCCCACCAACGGAAACAATATTTTATGGTAAACGGTATCGGTACGTAAACCGCGTATTTTACCGTATTTGGGACAAACCCTGAAAAAGAACTTTTTAATCATATCTGAATGCTGTTAATCGTTAATACATAAGCCGGATGAGCGAAACTGCCTGACGGGGAAGTTGCATCGTAATCTTTAGGGTGCCATTTTTGACCGTAACGGTTTGAGGCGCCGATAATAAATCCAACTGACCAGATTGCTCCAGTTCCTTGTATTGTTCAGGAGTCGGGCTTTCAGGTGAACCCATCTTTTTCCATACTTCGTACGAGTTGCTGTGCGTATCATCTATCCGGTAGTGATATAACATTACCTTCTTAGCCGGAATATTTTTCAGTGTCAGCGCTACCGGCGAACCATTGTCTTTGATATCGTCGTCGTGATAGTTCCAAAGCATTACCGAGATATTATTGTTACCTCTGGCCGCCAGGGCGTTTATATCCGTTTCAGCTCTTCGTACGCTTGAATCCCGGATGGCTTTGAAATCGTATCTCAGATTACCCGAAACTTCAACCCGTTTTCCCGACATCATGCCCAACATCCGGAAAACATTCAACACCGGTTTATCGACTCCATGGGTTGCCAAATCGCGAAAACCGTAAAACCAGGGCTGATTCTCAAATTCAAACGACCAGTTTACTGCCCCAATCAGATTTACACCATAAAACTCTGACAAATCATATTCACGGGCAATGGACGCTGCCGTGTAGCTTGAGTATAAAGTGCCGTTCCGATAAGCATTCTCCGGGTTGGTTTGCATGCCACATGCCGCACATCCCTCGGGATCTGATTCGCCTATAATAACAGGCAGATTCTTCGTTTGGGGAAAAGAAGCGATGACTTTAAAGTTGTCATTCATATTGCGTAGCTGAGAACTCATACTCATTCTGACCTTACCGTCAACCACTCTCGGCGAACCTTTTGCATGAAACGCTACAAAGTCCAGTGGAGTCCCGATTTTTCCCGTAACAACATTTGTATCCGTTAAACAGTGCTGAATAAATCCCCGAAGAAAACGGGATGCTCCTCCGGTGGAATGCGGGCCTCCGATACGGGCAGTAGGCAAGGCTCTTTTCACGGCATCGGAGGCGTAGTCGTACATTTTGCAATAGGTCTTCACTTTATCTTTATCCATCAGATAGTATCCATCAGGTTCATTCCAAAGCTCCCAGTACCAACTTTCTACTTCTGTTTTCCCATAACGCTCGGCGCAGTGTTTTACCCATTGGTAAACCAGTTCCCCCCATTTTTGATAATCTTTAGGAGAATAAGCCCAACCGGTACAGATTTCACTATAGTTGTGCCCGGGTTCCCAGTAGTGCCGGTAAGGTTCGGGATGTGACGATAATGCTTCAGGCATAAAGCCAATCTGAGCCAACGGTTTCATTTTACGTTGGATATATGTATCAAAGATAGAATCGACAATACGCCAGTTATAGACGGGATTCCCATCCTTATCTTCAGTGTACATATTGGTAGAGCCCCATTTCAATGCAGGCGTACCGTCTCCGGATGTCATCAGGTTATGCGCACGCACATATACCGGCACCGGACTTAGTGCGGCAATTTCCGACAATAGCTTTTTCCCATCTTTCATGTAAGTGTAGTTCGGCTCATCGTAACCAAACCAGGCCCAGATGGGTTTCATTTGTCCTTTTTCACGGGCGGCGTCCACCTGTATATTTACCGGGGTGGTCTGTGCCATCATGTTGACACTCAAAACAAGAAGCAATAGCAAAATTTCTTTCTTCATGGCAGGTTAATTTGTTGGGTTTAAACAAAAATATTGAGGTACTTCACTTCATCGGATACAGGCATGATACCGTGCGGTTCCATAGCGTTAAAATAGACGCTGTCGTTCTGTCTCAGTGTATATTCAACATTACCGACCTGCAACTTCAGCTCTCCCTCAAGCACATGAATATACTCTTCCCCCTCGTGCGTGAGACGATGCTCTGTTACCTCTCCTTTGCGAGCCACAAAAAGGAATGGCTGCATTTTCTTATCCTTGTATTCGGCTGCATAGGGATAAATATGATATCCCTTTTCGGTTTGTATAACTCCACCGAAAGCCTGTTGAGCTGTAACCATCACAGACGAAGCATCTTCATTTTCTTCCATTAATACCGAAACATTGGTTCCCAACGCTTTGGCTATCTTGACCAATGTAGCCACAGAAGGGATAACCGCATTAGTCTCTATTTTTGACACCATACTTTTTGACAAGCCGCATACATCTGCAATCTCCTGAATTGTACGCCGTTGGGACGTACGCAAATTCCGGATACGGGTTCCTATGTTTTGAGCAATATCCATAATTCTACCAGATTTATTATTATTCAACTTTGTTGAATGGCAAAGATAGTCTATTTTTGTATCATCCAAATACCAGATGATTATCGCATTTAAACTAAAGCTATAGAAAGCCGTTCTAATAGAACTTTCACTTCTGAAGCCGGATATGACTCTGAAAAAGAAAAACAAGAAACAGAACATACAATAAAACAACGAATTAAATTATGAACTACAGAACTTTAGGTAAAACGGGATTTGAGATATCTGAGATTTCCCTCGGAACCTGGCAGGTGGGCGGTAAATGGGGCTCGGGCTTCAATCATGACCTGGCTGCAAAATCCCTGCGTGAAGCAATCGATGCAGGTATCAATTTTATTGACACTGCCGATGTATATGAATCCGGGGAAAGTGAAATTGCCGTGGGAAGAGCGGTGCGTGAATGTGGAAAACGCATATATGTCGCTACGAAATGTGGCCGTCAGATACAACCGCATATTAATGCCGGCTATACCCCGCAGGTATTGCGCAACTATGTGGAGGATTCCCTGAAACGACTAGGACTTGAATGTATCGACCTGATTCAGCTGCACTGCCCACCGACAGAGGTCTATTACCGTCCGGAGATATTTGCGGAATTTGAAAAGCTGAAAGCAGAAGGTAAAATCCTCAATCTCGGTGTGAGCGTGGAAAAAGTGGAAGAGGCGCTCAAAGCCATCGAGTACGACAATGTTACTACCGTGCAAATCATCTACAACATTTTCCGCCAACGCCCGCAGGAACTTTTCTTCCAACGAGCAGCTGAAAAGAATATCGGAATCATCGTACGCGTTCCATTGGCCAGCGGCTTGCTTACCGGAACCTACTCAAAGAACACGAAATTTGAAGCGACCGACCACCGTCAGGGCAACCGCAACGGAGAATGGTTTGACCGTGGAGAGACATTTGCCGGTATTCCTTACGAGACAGGAATCAAAGCGGTAGAAAAGCTGAAAGCATTATTCCCAAGCCAGGAAAATCTGTCCCCCATGGCATTGCGCTGGATTTTGATGCACAAAGAGGTGAGCACAATCATTCCGGGAGCATCCCGTCCCGAGCAGGTTATTCAAAATCTTGAAGCATTGAAATTCGCGGATATTTCAGCTGATAAAATGGTTGCAATTCAACAAATCTACGATGAATATGTAAAACCGCATGTACATCATTACTGGTGAGTCGATTAAAAGAATACCTGACAGATCTTGATGATCTGTCAGGTAGCATCCTTATCTATATATTATTTCTTTTCTAAAACGTCGATGCTAAATTAATGCTCAACCGGTGATGATGTCATCCCGCACTTGATGCGGGATCTCACAATCAGATAATGACTGTATAACGAGCAAAACACAATATTCTGCGATATTGAGATCCCGTGTCAAGCACGGGATGACAGTGCGAAGTTTTGATCGCTATCTCCAGGTCAATGTATTAAATGAATTAGCCTTCACAGTCAGCTCTACCGATTTTTCTGCAACCACCAGATTTACTTTTTTGTCAGCAGATTCCGTATTTACGAGAATCACCACTTTAGTACCGTCCGGATTGATAAAGGCCAGATGCTCATTTCCTCCCGAAGTATTCAGTCGTTTAGCTCCCGGCAGGACGAAATGGCTCAAATGCTTCATCAGGTAATACTCCGGAGTATATTTCACCTCTCCTGTCTTCATATCGATAGCAATCATCATATTCTGCTTCCATCCCCACGTACTTACGCCGGATTTCTCCAGAACCATATTCCAGTACATATACTGACCGGCTCCGTTTGAGATATATTGGTTAATCAGGCTCCATGTATATTCGGCAAACTTCCAGGTTCCCTCCCCGTTACCACACTCTGACTCGGTCTGCATCAGCGGATAGTTGGGATACTCTTTGTGAATAGCCGGAATCGCATGTTTTGCATCCCATTGCATGCCGATGCCTTTGATGTACTTTGCTGCATCTTTATTATTGAGAATGGTACGGGTAAAATTAGGATCGCCTGAATTGACCGTTCCCAGCCAGATTTGTGTAGCCAGTGTATCTTTCTGAAACTGAGGACCGAGAAATTTGCCGATAAAGAAGGCCAGGTCATCTGGTCTCCAGGTGCAACTCTGCCAATGAGGCTGATAGATCGGTTCGTTTTGAACCATCACATAGGAAAGATTGATGCCCTGCTTTTTATATTCCTGAACGAATTTGGAAAAATAGAGTGCATAGGCCTGCAAATAACGGTTTTCCATCTTGAAGGCTGTTGCATTATTCTCGATAATCATCCCTTTATCCATATTCTTCACCGGACTGGAAGCACCCATGGCGTAATGGTTGTTTACTTTCATCCAAATGGGAGGACACCAGGGAGATGCCCATATTTTTAAATTTGGATTCACTTTCATAGCGGCCTTGATATAGGGAATCAGAATATAACGGTCACGGTCGATACTGAAATTTTTCATCTCAAAATCTTCCGGCACATCGTTGTAAGAGTAGTAATTGAACGAATAATCATTTGAGCCCAGTGGCATGCGACAGAAGGTGAAATTTACCCCTTCTTTGGAAAAGAGGTCATTCATAATCGTGTTTCTCTTTTGTTCCGACACAGCCTGCAATGCATCCCATCCTAACTCATTGAAACAGGCTCCGAATCCATTCATCTGTTGAAGGGTATCATTCGGGTAAATGGTAATCTTTGCGGAGGATTCATTTACTGAGTTACGGAATTCCGGTGCTTTCTCCTGCACCCATTTTTTACTTTCTGTGGAAGAGGTCCATTGCACCTTCTGCGCTGTCAGACTAAGTACGAACGTTGACATCAAAAGTGTCAATACGTGTTTTTTCATTTGCATCATTCTATTAGTTATTTACTTCATCATAAGGATCATATAGGATTTACAAGGCTTTCCAATGTCTTTCTGTTCAGACTTTACTTCACAAAAGTAATCGCTAATTCTGTAATAAAGCACCCTCAAAATCATCAAAAAACTACGAAAAACATTCATTCTAATTAACGGTGACGAAAAACAGGTCATCTTTGACCAATTTTCCTCCAACGACAAATCGACCGGTATGCTACACCCGTAATTTACATCGGACATCATTATTCCGGGGACAGACAAATTGTCCTCCCATCAAGGCACTTTGTCCACTAATACAGAATATTTAGAATCTATTTTTGCAATATCGAAATTACGTCATAATTCATAATCTAATCATATATGAAGAACTTGTTGAAGAAAAGTGCGCTGGCTATCCTGTCAGCAGTCACATTCTCCGGAGCAGCAGCTCAATCCAGGGCTACTGCCGTCATCAATGCCGACCAGGGCAAATATACCATCAACCGAAACATCTACGGTCAGTTTGCCGAACACCTCGGACACGGCATCTACGGTGGATTCTGGGTAGGTGAAAACTCCCCAATCCCCAACACCAAAGGCGTGCGCAACGACATCATCGAAGCGCTGAAACGCATCAGAATCCCGAACCTGCGCTGGCCGGGAGGCTGCTTTGCCGACGAATACCACTGGATGGACGGTATCGGACCACGCGAGAAACGTGCCCGTATGATTAACACCCACTGGGGTGGCGTGGTCGAGGATAACGCTTTTGGCACACACGAATTCCTCAACCTGTGCGAAGTCCTCGGTACAGAGCCTTACATCTGCGGCAACGTAGGTAGCGGCGCAGTGGAAGAGATGTCAAAATGGGTGGAGTATATGACTTTTGACGGCGAAAGCCCGATGGCCAACCTCCGCAAACAAAACGGGCGCGAAAAACCGTGGAAGGTGAAATTCTTCGGTGTAGGTAACGAAAACTGGGGTTGTGGTGGCAATATGTCTCCCGAAGGTTACGCCGAACTTTACCGCCGCTACTCCACTTATGCCCGCAATTACGGCAGTAATCAACTGTACAAAATTGCAGGTGGCGCCAACATCGACGATTACCGATGGACCGAAACGCTGATGCGTAACATCCCGAACCACCTGATGAACGGTCTCTCCCTGCACAATTATACATTTACCAAAAACTGGGAAAATAAGGGCGATGCAACCGGATTCGATATGGATCAGTATTTTTCCATACTCGAAAACGGAAACAAGATGGACGAGATCATCACCCGCCACTCTCAGATTATGGACACTTTTGACCCTGCCAAACGCATCGGTCTGGTGGTGGATGAATGGGGTGCGTGGTACAACGTGGAGCCGGGGACCAATCCGGGATTCCTGTACCAGCAAAATACGTTGCGGGATGCGCTGTTGGCCGGATCTATCATCAATATTTTCCACAAACACTGCGACCGCGTGAAAATGACCAATATTGCGCAGATGGTTAATGTGCTTCAGTCAATCATACTGACAAAGGATGAGAAGATGTTGCTGACTCCGACTTATTACGTCTTTGACATGTACAAAGTGCATCAGGATGCAACCATGCTTCCGATGACGGTGAACTGCGGAACATACAACCGCATGGACCGTCGACTGAGCAGCATCTCCTCAACGGCATCTATTGATAAAGATGGAGCTATCCACATCACTCTGGTAAATATCGATCCTGACAATGGCATCGAACTGACTTGTGATGTACAGGGCACTAAGACAACCAAAATCACCGACGGTCAAATCATCACCGGTAAAGAGGTACAGTCTTACAATACCTTTGATAATCCAAACCGGGTGAAGCTGGATAAATTCAAAGATGCCAGCTATAAAAACGGAACCCTGAAAGTTAAACTTCCTGCGAAGTCTCTGGTGACTATCGAACTAAAATAATTTTTATGCCAATCCACACCTGACAGGTTTTGAAAACCTGTCAGGTGTATTCCCCTACCCACCATCCTACAATCCGCCAATTATGAACTACAAACTAACAAAACTTTTTGTGTGCGGCCTGCTCCTGTCAATGGCTACCGCAGGGGCGCAATCATTACCCGCTGCTAAACCCAATCCCTGGAAAGATGACTACCGCGATATATCGGGAATGGAGTTTTATAAAAGTTGGGGAACCTACAATGTGCATGACCCATCTTGCAAGAAATTCGGCGATACCTACTACATGTATTCCACCGATGCCATCTTTAGGGAAAATAGAAAAGTGGCTGCCGAGAAAAATGTGCCTATCGGTTACATACAGGTACGGACTTCAAAGGATTTGGTTCACTGGAATTTTGAAGGTTGGGCATTTCCGGAAATACCGGCTGAAGCCAGACAATGGGTACTTGACCACGCAAACGGTCAGGGCGCAACCAACATCTGGGCGCCATTTATCCTGAAATACAAAGATAAATACCGCCTATACTATTGCGTTTCGGCTTTTGGTCGCCAGACTTCTTACATAGGATTTGCAGAATCAAATTCACCGCTTGGCCCGTGGGAACAGAAAGGATGCGTAGTGAAAACCAATGTAGGTGACCCGATGAATGCCATCGACCCCAGCGTGGTGACCAATTCCGTTAACGGAGAAATGTGGATGCACTACGGTTCTTACTTCGGAGGACTTTACGCCGTGCAACTCAATCCCGAAACCGGCAAAACACTGAAAACGGATGACTTCGGGCACAGCATTGCCCGCCGTGCCAATATGAAGAAGGATAATATCGAAGCTCCGGATATTATTTACAATCCGCAGTTTAAGAAGTACTACCTCTTTATGTCATACGACCCGTTGATGACAACTTATAACGTTCGTGTAGGTCGTGCAGACAAACCGGAGGGCCCGTTCCTGGATTTCTTCGGTAAAGACCTGCGCGATACGATTAACCACTTCCCTATCCTGACACACCCGTATAAGTTTGAGAATCATCCGGGCTGGGCAGGAGTCGGACACTGTACCGTTTCCCAGGATGAAAAAGGGAACTTCTACATGGCTAACCAGGCCCGTCTCTCTCCGGATAATCACCTAATGGACCTCCATGTCAGGGAAATGAAATGGACGCCGGATGGCTGGCCTGTTGTTTCTCCGGAACGATATGCCGGTACCAAACAAACTGCCATCACCCACAAAGCCATCTCCGGAAACTGGGAGATTATCCGCGTGTATGAATCAAAACACGAGCGCAAGCTGGAAGCGGGACAAATCCTTTGGGGTGAAAACCTACTGCAACCGGGTGAAGCTGACCTTTCAGTAAAAGTCAACCTGCAAGCCAATGGCACCATCAGTGGTAAACTGACCGGCAAGTGGTCTTACCTTCCGGCCAAAAGCCTGACGATAACAGTGGGTAAAGAAACCTTATCCAATCTCATTGTCTTCACCGGACAAGATTGGGAAAACCAAACAGAAACATTACTCTTCACCGGGCTTGATAGCAAAGGACGTTCAGTCTGGGGAAAGAAAGTAAAATAGACCTTATGGTTGCTTGATTAAACATAGCTTCGAATAACATTCGAACAATTTGATTTTTGTGGAAAGAGAATAGCCCCGGCGTGATGTCGGGGCTATTTATTATAGCCAAATACCATCCATCCCGCTCTGGCAAACACTATTGCCAGTACCTAAAAGAATAAGTATTTAGATTCCAGAACGAATGGTATGGGTAATATCGTCAATTAGGGAAATATTTCCCTAAGCTTCGTGTATCTTTTTGTTAGATATAATTCTTGTCAAATTAAGCAGCCACGAATCCACGAATAAAAGTTAGACGCACTAAATCTGTTGATTTTCATATTAGAATGAAATCCGAATAACACAAATACTTTTCCAAAATTGGAAAAGAAAAGATACTTTCTTATTCGTGGATTCGTGGCTAAATAATTAAGCCTGTTTCAGCCTAATATTCCACCTAAACAAAACGTTATAGAGCCTGTATTTATCTATCAATCAACGATAATTAC
Source organism: Parabacteroides sp. FAFU027 (assembly GCF_022808675.1). Lineage (NCBI taxonomy): Bacteria > Pseudomonadati > Bacteroidota > Bacteroidia > Bacteroidales > Tannerellaceae > Parabacteroides > Parabacteroides sp. FAFU027. The sequence continues at coordinate 252,019 of NZ_JAKZKV010000004.1, read as the reverse complement.
ATTTAAAGCGAAAGAGGTTGCGAAACAAATTATTTGTTTACACGTTTAGTAATCTATTGAATAGATTGTCAATATCATCACATTCCTATCCTACCACATAAAAAGTACACACATGAAAAAGCCTTTTATCACTTCCAAATGGATTCTTTCCCTAACAAGAATCACCCGCAAAACCAGCTTGTTTATTATCGGACTTGGAGCTTTAATCTGGTTTTTAATCCGCGTAATTCCCAAACCCTCACGGGCTACGTATCCTTGCCAGCAGGCAGCATTTCCTATCGCCAGTGCATTTGTCGTATGGCTAACCGGCACGATAAGCAGCTTATTTGCACTGAAAAAGCTAAAAAAGGCTTTTGCCGAACATCGATTTGCGACATCAGTGATCGCCGGTGTTTCCATGATTGTACTTATTGGATGGCTGACGGTAATGCCTAACAGTATCCAAAGTGCATTCGGCATAAACACAGCAAATGATACAACCTTTGTTCCCGCAAAGGGATTCGATTGGACTCCGGGAGCATCAAATAAACCGGTTGGAATAGCTCGTGGTATATATCCCGGCAGAGTGGTGATGTCAAGAAATCCTGAAGCTGCTAAATGGGCAGGTAAATGGCGTGATCACAATGATCAATGGTGGTTGGACAAAAACACTGATGTTGATAAAGTCAGCGAGATGCTATCCGTTAATTTACTGAAACTCACCGGTGCAGAAAGTGATCAGGATGCCTGGGAAAAGATTTTCCAATATTACAACAAAAACACACGGGGATTAAACACACGGGGATACAAGCCCAATGAGATTGTAGCCGTAAAAATTAACCTCAATAACAGCAGCGGAAACAAATCAGACAACCTGATCGACGCTTCTCCTCAGTCAGTTTTGGCTATGGTTCGCCAACTGGTCAAGGAGGCCCATGTACCTCAGGATAAGATCATCGTTTATGATGCCCGCCGCACAATTGCTCCGGCCATATTGACGGAAGTGTGGCGAGAATTTAAGGATGTCCGTTTTGTACAGGAAAGAACCGCAGGTTCTGAACAACCCATTAATCCGACTTATGGAGATCACCACGGAATCGAAGCTTCCGACTGGCAGGAAGGACTCTCCTACTCCGCCGGTAATTTCAGGGAGGCAAAACAGATTCCGCGTCAGATCATTGAGGCAACTTACCTTGTGAACCTGGCCATACTGAAAACGCATTCATACCCTTATAACTTTATGGAAGACAGTGGAGATGGTGAAACTGGCATTTCCATGTCAGGTAAAAACCATTTTGGCTCCATCAAAGCACCATGGGAACTGCATGCCATCATAAATCCTCACCGGGAAGCCCGAAAAAACGAATACTCACCTCTGGTAGATATGGCCTCTTCACCTAACCTTGGAGGAAAAACGATACTTTTTGTTTTGGATGGCTTGTATAGCGGTCGTAAATGGAAATCCTACCCTATTCACTTCCCCAACCCGCCGTTTAATAACAAGGCTACTCCTTACGAAAATCCGGAATGGCCATCCTGCATGTTGGCTTCATTGGATGAAGTGGCTCTCGAATCGGTTGGACTAGACATTCTGTATGCACAGTCAAAAAACAACGTAGAACCTACTTATCACAATGTACCACGCATCATGTTCCGGGCTTGTACAGATGATTTTCTGTATGAAATGGCTACCCCGGATAAAGCGCCATCAGGTACAAAGTATATACAGGGCGGCAAACCGGTTAAAAGCCTGGGGGTACACGAACATTGGGATAATGACCGGTCAATGCGTTATTCCCGTAACCTTGACCCGAAGAAAGGCTCCGGCATCGAATTCATCTATATACCATTGGGGAGTTTAGCTCAAAAGAATTAAATCAGTGAAATAAGCCAATGTATTTCCGGCCTACCTTGAATAAGCCTGACAGTTTTTGACCTTGTCGGGCTTATTCTCTAAATATCTGACAGACAACTCTCCATACCCCAAACTTTTTCCAATATTTATACCGGAAAAACAACCGGTCAATAGATAATTAGCCTATCTTCGTGTTACCTTATCTAAAATAAGTAACACTATGGCTGTAAACAGATTCGGAGTATCATTGGAAAGTGATTTATTGGAAGCGCTCGACGAGTATGTGGCGGCAAATAAATTCCCCAACCGGTCACAGGCAATTCGCTACCTGATAGAAAAGAACGTTGCCGAGCACAAATGGCAATGCAACAACATTGTGGCGGGTGCCATTGCCCTTATATTCAATTTCAGCAAAACCGATTTGCAGGCACGTATTACTGAAGTGCAGGCTAATTATCGTGACTGCATTTTATCTGCCCAGCAATTCTTTCTTACAGATGAAAAGCTACTTGTGGTCATTTCGGTGAAAGGACCCTCCTACAAACTGACAGAGCTGTCTGACACACTCATCGCGCTAAAAGGCATTGAACACGGTAAGCTTATTATGAGCAAAGTATAACCACCCCCCGTATATTCCGGATTTATTTAACCAGCTAAAAAACACACGAGATGAATTCACAAATCATGATTTTGAGTCTGACGGCGGCATCGCTGGGCTTTATCCATACACTTTTCGGTCCGGACCATTATGTCCCATTTATTGTTTTATCCAAAGCCCGTAAATGGAATTATCCGAAGACTGTATGGATTACCATCTTGTGTGGGATCGGACATGTGGGAAGCTCGGTGTTAATCGGATTTATCGGAATTGCACTCGGTGTAGCCGTTTCAAAGCTCCAGTATCTTGAATCTGTAAGAGGGAATCTTGCCGGATGGCTTTTTATTGTATTTGGATTATTATACGGCGTCTGGGGCTTAAAGCGTAGTCTGCGGGGGCACCAGCATACCCACTTCCATTTCCACAAAGGAGGAGTGGGTCATGAGCACACACATGATCATCAATCCGAACATCTCCACCCGCATATCGAACATGCAGAAGATACAAACACCGAAATTACCAAATATAAAAACCTTACACCCTGGATTTTATTTACCATCTTCGTCTTTGGCCCGTGTGAACCGTTGATTCCGTTGGTCATGTTCCCTGCCAGTCAGCATAATATGATGGGAGTGGCATGGGTAACCTCGGTTTTCGGATTGGTTACCATCCTCACCATGACCAGTCTGGTGGTGCTAATGACCTTCGGCGTAAAGTTTCTGCATTTTCAGAAATTAGAGAAATATACTCACGCATTAGCCGGTGCAACCATATTTTTAAGTGGCCTGGCCATTCAATTTTTAGGACTCTGATAAATAATTATACCATTATGACTTTACAAGATAAATACGAACGGCTGAAAGCTATAATTGCAAATACCGGCAAAGCAGCGGTAGCCTTTTCCGGTGGAGTGGACAGCACCTTCCTCTCAAAGGTTTGTCACGATGTACTACAGGAAAATGCGATTGCCATTACCCTGGTTTCGCCCATGAATGCACAATCGGAAATGAAGGACGCCGAAGAGATGGCGCAATTCATCGGTATCACCCACTATATGGTGCAGGACGGTGAAATCGATGATGTGGTGGCTGCCAATCCGGTGGACCGTTGCTATCACTGCAAGAAAATCGAGTTTACGAATATTCTGGAAAAGGCCCGAGAGTGCAATATATTTACCGTATTTGATGGCTCTAACATTGACGACCTTTCGGATTATCGTCCGGGATTGAAAGCGCTAAGTGAATTAAAGATAGTTAGTCCGCTACGTGAAGCGGGACTCACCAAAAGTGACATCCGCCAGCTATCCAAAGAGTTGGGATTGAAGACCTGGGACAAACCGGCCTTTGCCTGTCTCGCGTCAAGAGTGCCTTACGGTGAAAAAATCACTCCACTCAAACTGAGCAAAATCGACCGTTCCGAAGATTATCTCCGGAGTCTGGGTTTTGTGCAATTCCGGGTACGCTCCCACGGCGACATGGCCCGCATCGAAGTCTCTCCTACGGAACGGGAAAAACTGTTTGATGCTGAAAAACTGGATATGATTTCCCAAAAGCTGAAATCATTCGGCTATCTCTACGTCTGTATGGAGCTGGAAGGTTACAAAACCGGAAGCCTCAACCGTGAAATTTCAAAATCCTGAAACCATGACTGAAAACAGCCTGCACGCTTTACTCTCCGACGTTAAAAACGGGGAGATAGAAATTGCCCATGCCATTGAGCAGCTCAAACATCTGCCCTTCGAGGATTTGGGCTACGCCAAAATAGACCACCATCGGGAGATACGGACCGGCTATCCGGAAGTGATTTTCTGCCCGGGGAAAACCATCCCGCAGATTCGGGGCATCATCGAAAGCATTCTGGTGAAAAAGAATAACATCCTGGCCAGCCGTGCCAGTGAAGAGATATACGAAGCGGTCAAAGACCTTGCGCCCAACATCGAATACTATCCGGAAGCACGCAGTATCTTCATCCAACAAGTGGAGATTCGCAAAAGCCGGGCTAAAGTGCTTGTGGTAAGCGGCGGCACGTCCGATATTCCGGTAGCGGAAGAGGCGGTCGTCACGGCTGAGAAACTGGGTTGCACCGTCGAACGATTGTACGATGTAGGTGTGGCCGGCATTCACCGTCTATTGGCAAATAAACACCGGATAGACGAAGCGCAGGTGGTTATCGCTGTGGCCGGAATGGAAGGTGCTTTGGCCAGCGTGGTGGGCGGTCTTTCGGACAAACCGGTAATTGCCGTTCCTACCAGTATCGGCTACGGGGCAAACTTTGGTGGCCTGGCTGCCCTGTTGGCCATGCTCAACAGTTGTGCCAGCGGAGTGGGAGTTGTGAATATCGACAACGGTTTCGGCGCAGGCTTCCTTGCCTCAACCATTATCCGTCAAATTGAATTAAACGCAAAATAATATGGAAAAGAGAGTGCTCTATTTTGATTGCTTCTCAGGCATCAGCGGCGATATGACCATCGGCGCGCTGCTCGATTTGGGCATTGACCGGGAAGAGTTTCTTTCCCGCATGAAAAAGATAAAGCTGGATGAATTCGAGCTGGAAATCAAACCGGGGATCAAAAAGGGAATTACCGGTACCGACTTCACCGTGCATATCCAAAAGCCCGGCGTAGAAGAGCCTGAACATCATCATGCCGCTCACGAACATCATCACCATCATGCTCACGGCGACCATCATCACCACGGTCATGAGCACCATCACGCTCATGCAGAGGCACACGCTCACGGCCCATCAAGAAATCTGAACGACATTTATCAGATTATCGACAACAGCGAGTTGAGCGATTATGTCAAAGTGACGAGCAAGCGTATCTTTGAAATCGTGGCAGTCGCCGAAGCCAAGATACACGGTAAAGCCATCGATGAAGTTCATTTCCACGAAATAGGGGCGGTTGATTCCATAGTCGATATTATCGGGGCTGCCATTTGCCTGGAGATGCTCCATGTGGATGAAGTTATCTCTTCTCCGCTCAATCTCGGTAGCGGATTTGTGCATTGCGAGCACGGTGTCTTTCCGGTACCCGCTCCTGCCACACTGGAAATCCTCAAGGAGGTTCCCGTGTATAGCAAGAATGCACAGAAAGAGCTTACCACCCCTACCGGTGCCGCCATTATCAAAGCGGTGTGCAGCGAGTTCAGGCCCTTACCGGAATTCACCATCGGGAAAATCGGTTATGGCCTTGGCAAACGCGACATGGAGACTCCCAATGTACTGAGAGTCATCATCGGTAAAAAAAAAAGCCCCGCTCATTGATGATGTTGGAGACCAACATTGACAATATGAATCCGGAAATCTATTCCCACCTCTTCCCTACTTTGCTTGACAACAAGGCGCTGGATGTCTTCGTGACGCCAATCGTTATGAAGAAAAACCGTCCGGCTCACAAACTGAGCATTCTCTGCCGCGAGGAAGATGCAGGACAACTGGAAGAGATTGTCTTCAGGGAAACACCCACTCTGGGCATCCGCAAATACACCGTGGAACGGGAGGAACTGGAAAGACGTTTCGATAAAGTAGAAACCCGCTTCGGGGAAATTACGGTCAAACTCGCCTACCGCAACGGAACGCTTCTCAAATTCTCTCCCGAGTACGAAGAGTGCCGCGAAGTAGCGGAGCAAACGGGAATCCCCCTTTTTCAGATTTACAATGAGGTCAACCGGATTGCCGGTGAGAAGTTTTTCTAAATGTAAAAAGCGCAATGCCTGAATGATGGGGCGTTGCGCTTTTTCTTATATTTTCCGGATAATGTTTTTCGTATATTACAACTTCAGGGTTTAACTAATCTCTCCACATATAGTTTGCGTCCTTTGTCATCATAGAGTTCAATTGTTATTAACCCGGATTTTAATCCAGATACATCAATCCAATCCCCTGAATTGAAAACTATTCCGCTTTTCACTAAGTCCCCTTTGGAATCAGCTACTCTATAATACAACCTTTTGCAGTCCAATGAATCGTATTTCACTTGAATCATTCCTTCGGTTGGATTCATATATACCTGAATATTTTGATTAGTTGCAATCTCTTTCTCTTCAAAATCATCTCCTTTGTAATAGAGAAACATTACCCATTTATCTAATTTATTATCCGGGCTCCCTGCTTTCGGAGAATACAAAAAGAGAGCTGACAGATAGGGATGCGGAGCAAATTGTTTGGTAATAACAAAGGTATTGATGCCTGCCCAAAGCCTTTTTGCCTGTATATTATAAGAGGAATCCTGCTCTATTTGTCCTTCTCTATTGTAATAAACCATTGTAGCAGGAAAAGGAGCGGTTGCCCGATCAGGGGCAAATGGATAATCGTGGGTTAGTTTTCCGGGGATATCAAATTCAAAGTTACTACCCTCCCCTATTGTAGCATGAAAAATCGTATCAATAGTAGGCTTAATTGTAAAAGTAATATCCTTTACATTCGCATCATCCAAAGATTTGTACTGTACATCAAAAGGAAGCTGGTCATTATCACATTCGGCACATTGAAATTCAGAGAATGAACCGCCTTCAAACATATTGTTTGCCCGATTGAAAATAAAGGTCGCGACATAAACAGACTGGCAAAAGGCCTCGATGGAAGTTGCCATTACGAATAAAAATATAACTGCACACCGTTTCATAGCTTAATACCTTATCTATAACTGTATTAAAAACGCCGCTGAACAATAGAAAGTTCTTCTGCTCCTATACCATTAGGAAGATAATACAGTCAAGCCTCCGCTATCCTTAGGTCAGAATCGAATGTTCTTTTAGTATTCAACGGTATTCGTTGCCGTCTGCTTCAACTGACGGAAAAAGAGTCTTCTTCGCGGCATTAGCCTGATTGTAGCAAGACCTAACAGGTTTCGAAAACCTGTTAGGTCTGATTTTGATTTTATTTCAGCTACAAGCTATCCATATTCTTGACACGGATTAGCGACTTTTCCAGATTCGTTATCAAATACTCCGTGATATAAATTTCTTCTTCAGACATCTTCTTATGGTATGTCTTCAAGGCTTTCTCTAATGCAAGTTTAAATTCAAACCAGCCATCGGTCAACCCGTTGACGCAGTTCTTTGCAGCTTTCATATCAGATGCTATTTCCGGTTTGTTTTCCGCATCCAATAGGTCAATCAGTTCGTCAAAAATATTCCAATAGACTTGTTGGCCTGTACATTTGTCCTTATTCATCATCTAATTGCTGCTTTTTATTTTGTTGTAAGCATGACCTAACGAGGTTTCGAAAACCTCTGTTAGGTCTGATTTTCAGTTGATGACAGCTACAAGCTGTCTATTTTCGAGGCTCGGTCCCAACAGTTATCGTGAACGCTTTCGCTAAACCCGCGCCAGATAGAACCGAATAGATATGTATTTTTTAAAGTTTTCCGAATAACTTTCCCAACTCATTTACCGAGTTTGGCCGGGGCGCATTATCTGTCACAATCCCACCATCCTTGTCAAACAGTACGTATCGAGGAATCGATTTGATGGCGTACTTTTTTATGAACTCTGCTTCAGATGAAATGCAAAAGCTGCTCTTATCTTGCAAAGCCTCCTCTTTCGATGCCTTCTTCCATGCACTGAAATCTTTATCAATTGAAATGTAAATAAAGGCGACTTTGTCTTTGAATTTCTCGTGTAATAGCTTCGACTCTTTCATCATCGCACGGCATGGACTGCACCATGACGCCCAAAAATCCACATAGATCAGTTTTCCTTTATTTTGATCAATGATTTGCTGTAATGAGACTTTGTCAAGCTTCGTGGTAAATAACAGATCCTTTACCGGAACGGAAGTTCCGGCTTTGGCGGCTACATTTTCACGTATGTAGCTTATATAGGTTTCATCGTTACAATCGTTATAGAAATCAGGGAGAAGTATTCCAACCTGCTTATCGCTCGGGGCGGCGTGGATTATTGAAAAAAGCAGGTAATCCCTGATCTTTCCAGTAAAGTTTTCTTTTACACTATTGTATCTCTCGCTGAGGCTTATGCTATCCCGTTGATATTTGTTTTGAGCCAAAAAATCGTTGTATGCCTGACAAAACAACCGATACTGAAAAGAGAATAGCAATTCATCATTTTGGATCTGTGGATGAGCCGCTAACATGACTTTTTTAAGAGAATCAGCCCGCGAAGGTTCCCGCTTTATAGCTAAAAACAACTGATTGATATAGTCTGCATAAAACGACGTTTTGCATAGATCCGAAAATAACCGGGAGGTGGGATGCGCTTTCTGATACCCCTCTAGATACGCCAGTTTCTTATCATACTTTTCTTTGCACATACGGGTATAAATGCCCCGATTTACAAAATCTTTGATCTGTGAGATTCTTTCAATACTACCGGTTCTCAGATTCAACGAGTCGGTCATAGAGCTAAAAAAACGGATCTCATTGTCAGCAATTTTATCAGAAGCGCTCATCAACGCTGTATGTGTTTTCTTATCCACACCCCTAATTAGGTATTGCATCCCGTTTCTGCACCAGAATATGGGCTGAGGAAAAAAACTCAAATTCTGCTGAAGCTCCAGATATGGAGATTCTACAGACAGGCTGATATCTTTTTTGATATAATCTATATCCTTCCAATAATCTGTTTTGTCAATTGCAGAAAAAAAGAACGCACAATTGGGATCAATTTGATTGATGATGGTTACTTTATTCTCTTCAGCCGTATAGGAAGATCCTCTTCTATTCGAAGATTGCGACCAGACAATAGCAGGAATAAGAGCGCCATAGAGGATGGTTAATAGTAATGTTTTCATAAGTTCAGTTTTCGAATGCGATATCTACATTTTTGATGAAACCCTAACAGGTTTCCAAAACCTGTTAGGTCTGATTTTCACTTCTCATATATATTTCGGCTAAAGCCTGCCCTTTGATTTCCTCTTCGGTCCGTCAGCTCAAGCTGACGGCAATTTATACCCATAGAAGAATCCCTATTTCTTCTTCGGATTGTAACTAAACCGGTAACTCAGGTGCAACATCACATAGCTGGGGATGGTGTTTCGCCAGGTTTCTGTCTTTCCTTGCCCGTTTACAACGTATTGCACGCTGGAGAGCTGGTGCAACAGGTCGAAGCCTTCGAGTCGGGTCATTACCTTGCCTTTCAGGAAAGCGTGGCCGATGGATGCGTTCCAGACGAGGTTGTTGGTATTCATAAATGAATCACCGTATCCGCGGCGGCTGTACATCTTGATATCCGTAGCCAATTCAATCTCCTTGAAAAGTTTGTACTCCCCGGTCATGCCGTAGCTGTAGTCTCGAGCATTGATGGTTTGGAAATTCTCCCGCCGACTGGTGGCATTGTTCCACCACAACTTCCCGATTACGCCCAGTTTCAGGTCATCCTTTTGATAATTCAACTGTAAACCTTCCGACACACTGTGATTGTTTACCTTGCTGAGGCTGCTTTGGGTACTTCTGCTGACAGCTGTGAGGTCCACGTTCCGGTTAAAGTTCCAGGCTGTTTCTGTTCCCCAACTCCAGTGTTTATCCTTGTCGATCGCGCTACCATAACCTACGGAGGTATTCATATTCCAGTTGCCGTCCACGTTCTCGGGCCGGTAGGTATAGACACCCGTTTCAGGATTATAGGTAAATCCGTTGGCGATTTGTCGTTTTATGATTGACGCATTGAATCCGAAATTAAAAAAGCGTTGCCTTTCCGGCTTCCTGTCTGAAAAGTTTAATTTAAAGTTATGCTTGATGGTACTCTTCAGGTTCGGATTTCCCAGTAACACGGCCAGGGGATTAGCATCGTCTCGAATGTTTACCAACTTCACCAAATCCGGTATAATGGTTTCACTCCTGTAATTGAATGAATATTCCCGGTTCATTTTATTTGTTTTCAGTGTAAAGGTCATCTCCGGCTCGAAAACCCAGTCTCTGCGATAAACCATCGTGTCCAGTTGGTTGCGTTGGTAGCGCATTTCTTTATTCTGGCGGTCTATCGGGAGATGCAGGTTAAACCAGGTGTAACTGTCTTTTTCCTTTTTCTCATAATAAACGCTGAATCCCTCCTTATAACCCTGCTCCGTAAAGCGTTTGTTGTAGCTGTTAGCGGCATCGAGGGCAAGCAACAGAGAGTCGCGGGTGGAAGGCAGCTCTCCCAATGAGTGACGGGTACCACTCCCCCACCCATTGAGCCAGTCGAGCCGGTAGAGTGAGTTCACATCCGACGAATACCTTTTCGTATAGAGGCTATAGAGCACATAACTCCATTTTGAGAGCAGGTGGAAAGTATAATCACCCCGGATATTAAAATCGTAACCTTCGCTGGGTGTAGTATTGTATTTATTTCGGTTGTCTGAGGTATTGTTTTGCAAATAACTCAATTGAGACGAATTGAATACCGAGTTCATGGTGTTCCGGTAATTGAAGAGTGAGCTGACTTCAATATCATCGCCCCAGCTCAATTTTTTAGAGGCTACTATCGAATTATACCAATAAGTATCGTGTCCGGTTCCTTTCATTTGAATGGATTGGCGGTTAAGTGCAATGCTATTCAGATTAGGGCTAAGTGAAGAACTGAATACAGAGTCCAATATTTGACTCAGATTTCCGTACTTTTCAGGATTGGCATTGAAAGTAGCCGAGCGATTTTGAGCATTTTGGTCGTATTTAAAATATTCAATATTGTTGTTTATTCTCACGAATAATGGCTTTTTTAAAATGAAGACATTTGAAATCCAACCTCCTAAATTCTTTTGTTGTGAGTCATTTTCTGAACGGGAATAACTATTGCCATTGGTAAGAAACGATTCGGAAGAAGTCCGGCTGGAAAAAGTACCATCATACCATCCAGCCGATCCGCTGAAGTATTCAGAAAATCTCTGGTCTTTATCTTCAATGACAACATCCACTCCTGCATTTTTTGTATCTATTATTCCTTCAGGACTATTAGTGGGAGTCCAATCCCCGTCCCTTCCCGGACTTCGGTATTCATTTACATTGTTCATACTTCCATATAGGGAAATGCGGGTATTATCGGTATAGCGCAGTCCGAACAGGCGAGAAAGATAACGGTCTTTCGTTCCACCGGCAACCTCGGCATTCACCGTGTAACCGGTCGAATATTCCGGCTTCAGGTTGACGTCCATCACAAATTCCTTTTTCTCGACATCATGCCCCAGGTATGCACTCTTATCGGTAGTCCTGTTGTAAAACTGCACGTTCTTCACCGTGTAATAAGGGAGGTTCTCGAGCATCACCTTGTTTTTCCCCTTGAAAAACTGCTTGCCGTTGAGCATCAGGTAATCCACCTTCTTGCCATTCTGGTAGATTTCGCCATTGTCTTTGAGTTCTACCCCCGGCATCTGTTTCACCAGGTCATCCAGCATCGAGCCTTTTGACAGGTTGAAGGCATCGGCATTATAGACCACCGTATCACCTTTGTATGCAATCTTGATTTTGGTGGCTTTCACCACCAACTCATTCAGTACGTGTTGTTCCTTGGTCATCCGGTAGGCCCGCTTTTTCATATAATGCCAGGGTGCGTCGAAATAGACGTTTCGCGCGACATACTTGATATCGTAATCGACATAGGTGGGTTTGTAATCGGGATGTTCCGCCCTGATGATAAACTTCTGTGGCCGGGCCGGAATGTTGAACTTATAGTAGGTATCCAGTTTAAGCCCCCAGTCAAAATATTTCACGGTCATGGTATCTACCACCGAGCTGTCCGACCGCATCAGGGTGATTTTTGTCCCTAATATCCCGACTTTGGTAAAGGAGTCCTTGATATGTCCCCAAAGGTCAATTGTTCTCTCTTTCTTTTCATTCTTACTTTTGGTGTCTTCGCTTTCTTTTGCCTGGGAGCTGAATACGGCTAAGGCGAACAGGACAAATAAGATTACTCGTTTCATGTTTATAATTTTGTGGTAAGTGTGTGTGTGTGTGTGGAAATTTCCCTTTCGGGGACAAACAGATTAACAGATTAACCCCTCTAACCTTATTTAGTTTTTAACTTAAGACATCAAATCTACCGAAGAATAAACAACATCAGGCACGTTATTAAATCAATAATGTAGAATAATCGGTCAAAAGAACCAAACATCACTTTTTTCTACATTTAAAATCCGGAACTCAAAGATTATTATCAAAACACCTAACAAGTCTCAAAAACTTGTTAGGTGTGAGTTCTCAAATGAAGACATCTATAATAAGTTCTCTTTATTTTGACACGGGTTACGCTATTGCCAAACCCATGCCACATAATTAAATCCACCTCATTTGAGATGTTATTACCACTTATTTTAAAGATACCAAATGAGCCTTCATCTCTGGGGTAATGTGATTAACATCAAGGATTTTTAATTCCGGTTTGTTGTCAACAGTGTTTTTGTCCAACGTTTCATTGATATACTCTGCATCTAGTCTGTACATTGCACCAGTAGCAGGGTCAACAATCAACAGCCCAATGAGACCGCCAAAAATTACATTTCCTACATACCATCCGTTTAAAGTACATTTTACAGGAATTACTTTTTGGGCATATCCATCCATGTTCAATTTAATGGTATAAGATGCTGGAGTAAAGAATCCCGCCCCTGAACTCAGGGTGGTGTTAGCAGGAGTTACACCGTTGAATACCGGAACACCTTTACGATTAAGGATTTCTACTTTCGCACCGGCAGGTGTTGAGTTAATAGATAAAGGCCAGGAGCTTTTGCTCACGATAGAGGCGCAACCTGAGAATAATACAACCATTGCTACCGCAGGTGCTACTTTTGAAAATAGTTTCATAACATTTGTCTTGTTTACAATTTGTCCTACTCTATAAGCTTTTCGGTTCCGCTGTTATTTGATTTTATATTCGTTTTCCTTATTCTTTTCTCCCTTCCAGAAAACCTAACAGGTTTTGAAAACCTGTTAGGTTTAGGGTAAATCCCGAATAAATTACTCCACCGTCACGCCCAAAGCCTCAAGCGCCTGATTGCCGGCAAGAAGCACCTTAGCGTAAGAGATATACTCGGAGTAGAGCGGGTAAATCTCATCGAACGCCTCGTCGCGGGCATCGGTGGCAGCCTGCGCCTCAGCAGTCTCCTTCTTTAGGCTCTCCTTGAGGGAGCGCAGGTCGGTGATCGCCTGTTTGCGCTCGGTCACGACTTCGGAGGTAATGCCCACTGCGGTGGTTTTGATCAGGAGTTCGGGCTGTGAGGAGAGTTGGCCGTAGAAGTTGGAGACCATCTCCACCCAGTTGGCATAGGCCTTGGGCATCTCGCCTTCGAGACGGAGCGATACGCGTGCATGCACATCCAGTTTGAAGAGGATGCGGGAGAGCGAACGGTGCGTCACGAAAGCCTTGTTGACATCGGTGCGCTTGTTGTCGTACTTTTCCTGCTCGGCGCTCTGGTCGGCATCTTCCTTGGTCTTTGTCTGGGTGAGTTGCTCCAGCAGGGCGAGCTTGGCATTCATCGAATCCAGCTTTTCGGCGGTGTAGCCCACCGTCTGCATCACCTCGAAAATACCGGGCAGGGTGGCATTGCCCAGGACGAGCTTGATGGCGGCGATGGATTCGTCTAATGATTTGTGATAATTCTTCGAAGCAGTTGTAGCTTCGGGTGTTTGTGGGGTTGTTTCCATGATGAAAAAGTTTTTTTGTTAGAAATTCTATTTAGAAAACTCGGTGTAAAAATCAAAATTACCCTGTGAACCGGCTCATCGGGGGCCTGAAAAATGGTCCGGAGTCTGACTCCCTCGCATTTTTCAGTGCCTCCCGGGCATTTTTCAGTGCCGCTGTCGCATTTTTCAGCGCCTCCCTCGCATTTCGGAGTGACTCCCACGCATTTTTCAGTGACTCCATCACGTTTTTCAGTACTGCTCTTGCATTTTTCAGTGCCGACAGTGCTTTCCGCAGGGAGATTGCCTCTTTATTCATCCAAAAATTCCGCTCCGAATCCCCGGCCTAGACCTAACAGGTTTTAAAAACCTGTTAGGTCTGTACATTCTCCCGCAATAGAGCGATATCACCCTAAGATTCCAGGTTTTTAAAAACCTGTTAGGTCTAAACCGGATCAGATATCGTTTATCTTATTCTCCAGGTTGAGTCTGTTCTGATCGTGCCAATATTCAAAATTTGTTTTATCACCGAGGATATTCATAATATACTCCCGATGAATATGGGTTGGTTTGTCTGACATATAAGCCTGATATGAAGAATAGCGATAAGCTTTATGGTTATCCGTAAAATGGTGTTTGACAGGATTGAGGTGTATATAAGCAATCAACTGGATCAGATAATCTTCATCTTCTACTCTGTTGCGATGAATGTGTTCCTGAAAGAGGCTCCCTTTCCGGTTGTACGCTTTGTTGACTGCTTTTGTATAAGCATTAAACAGGTTAGAGAAGGCTAAATAAGATTTAACCCTAAACTTATCGGGAAGAAACTCCTCGTCTTTTATCCGCAAAGCGATATGAAAATGATTTCGCAGCAGGCAATATGCATAGATATCGGCAATCGGGAGTAAATACTTTTGCATTAACGCAAGGAAGAAGTCATAGTTTCTTTCCTCTATAAAAATATCTTCCTGATTATTTCCGCGGTTGAATACGTGAAATACAGCTCCCGGTTCAAAAAAATCTTGCATCATAACAGTATTGGTTTGTATGATTAAACCTAACAGGTTTTGAAAACCTGTTAGGTTTTCTGCTGGATTTTCGTTGTACTCTGACGTTCAGATTGAGGCACATAAACTTTGATTTTACGGTGAGAAATATAGGATTATGTAAAGGAGCAAATGGATAAAAAAACAGTAGAAGAGATGGAATCTGAATCGGAAGGTATTTTGAAATATCAGCAGCAGACAGTCTAAAAACTAAACCCTATATTTCACCCTCGTCTGACTGCTGATATTCACAAGAAGAATTTTTTCCCTTTAACCAAATTCCTAAATGCACAGCAAAGATATAGAGAAGAAATGCACGTCTAAAACGGGGTTTTGGGGAGAGTCGTGCCAGTTTTGGCGGTTTTTCGTAATCTCAGCACTGACGCTATTATTCTTTTGCGGAAATTGAGAATTTTTCCGGATAAAAATTCTACTTTTACGACTTTCCGCAAAAAATATATGTTGTAATTACGGATTTCCGCAAAAAAATTATGGACACTCAAAAAAGGATTTTCAAAATAATCAAGGAAAAGCTCCCTCCACACATGAAATTGGCCGATGTGATTGCCGAATTGCTGGATATCGGAACAGATTCTGTTTACCGTCGGACCAGGGGAGAAAAGGAACTTACATTGAGCGAACTGAAGAAAATTTGCACTCACTTCCAGATTTCAATGGATGAAATCCTCAACCACAAATCCAACGGCATTACCTTCCGGTATTCGACCCTGGACTTTGTAAATGACCCAAGGCATTATCACCGCTATATCGATCAGTTTGCCAAAAACATCGAGCTCAGCGCCAAAGCCGAAGACAAGGAAATTCTGTTCACGGCAGAAGATATCCCCGTCTTCCACTTTATGCCTTATCCGGAGCTGATCTTCTTCAAGCTTTACGTCTGGCACCAGACCATCTGCAACCAGCCCTGCACGTATGATCAATTTGTGGCTGACCTGGGAGAAAAAGAGGAGCTTTACACCTGCTACAAACGGATTATGAACAGCTACCGCCGAATCCCCTCTTCGGAAGTCTGGACGCACAACACCATTGACCCGATATTGCGCCTGCTGGATTATTACTACGATATGGAATGCTTTGAGGATAAGCAAATACCGCTCCTGCTGTGTAAGCAATTGTCGGGGATGATTGACACGATCGCAGAATGGACCGACCTGAAGAAGAAAGGTGAGGACAACGATACCGACTTCCACCTGTACCTGAGCCCGGTCAATCCGGAAAACAGCTTCTTCCTTAACAAACGAAACGGTATGACGTTGATCACCGTCAAGCTATTCACCATCAACAGCCTGGCCACGACCGACAAGGCTTTTTGCACCGAAACGGAGACGTGGATACGAAATACCATCTCCAAATCCATGTTCCTCAGCGGAGCGTCGGAAAGGGAGCGCTTCCGTTTCTTCCAGCAATTGCGTGGCCGGATTAACGCCCTGACTGAGAAATTTGAGAGTTAAGCGCACACCTATTTCCGGAGAAATGCGTTATAGTTATAGTTGCAACTAAAGTCAAACTCCTGCGTTATGAAACGAGTACTCCTTCTTCCGCTTCTCCTTCTGCTGTTAATCGGCTGTAGCCCGGTAGTAACTTTCGACCGTCCTCAGCCAGCCGGTGTGGATAGTCTGACCAAAATCCCGAAGAAACTGATCGGAAAATACATCAGCAATGACGGTTCGGCTGAGCTGGTCATTGATCCCAAAAGCATGATCATCCGTTACGACTACGAAGTCAAAATACCGAAAGACAGTGTCAACTGGTACGATATGTCACCCGAGGAAAAAGCCGCCAGTCGCATTGAGAAAGGGTGGGTCATCCAGCATATCCTCGACTCCGATACGCTCTTTCAATTTTCAGAAGGAAATGTGTTGAAGAAATTCAAAGGATACTATATCCTGAATTCATTGATCAGAGAAAATGCCTGGTTTGTGCAGAAGATGAAACTCCAGAAAGGGATGCTGACCATCGGCGAAATATCCACGGAAGCAGAACTGGATGCCCTGGAACGGGTGAAGGAGTCACCCATCGACACCGCAACCTATAACATTAGCTTCACCCGGAAACAGTTTCAGAGTTACATGAAATCCGGCTTCTCTAAAGTCGATACTTTTAAACGGGTAAAATAGCCCGGAAATGAAACTCCCCGCATCATCAGGTTTTGTGATGCGGGGAGTTTTTTTGTGTGTTTAAGGATGGCTGGAAATACTGTTGCTTTTATTGACGTTACCGCCCCTAAATCCCCTGAAGGGGACTTTAAGAGCCTACAAAACATTAACAGAATTGCAAGAATCAAATTCCCAATAATTGCAGAAAACCTCATAACAGCACTGCTGCGAAAGTCCCCTTCAGGGGATTTAGGGGCGGGACAATACAGAGGACTAACATTCAACACAGCCCTAGACATGAGACATATTTCACCCCTCAATCTTCCTGTATATCGTAATCGAAAAACCGATCATTCCGCCAAGTACCAGCAAATAAATCACGGATGATGACAGGTTCGGCAAATGGGCTCCGGCAATAGTGCGTCCGAAAGTAGCCAGGTATCCAAAAAACTCGGCCAGACCACCGGTTACCCAGGCAATCAACAGCCCGATCACCCCAAAGAACCAGACAATCCAGTGATAAGCCGGTGACTGATCCTGCGGCAGACGACGCATCACCCGACGACTGAATCCACGATCGGGTATCTCCTGCTTCGCTGTATCGAAGAAGTATTTGATCTCTTTATCCGAAATTGACTTCATAACCTGTTCCTTTAAAATATTCAGCTAACTTGTCTCGTCCGCGAGCCAGGTGCGACTTCACTGTACCTGTCGGACAATTCATAACTTTCGAAATCTTTTCCACCGGCAGATCTTCCATGTAAAAGAGTAAAACAGCGGTCCGCTCTTCTGATTTGAGCACTTTCAGCGACTCATAGACATCCATTTTACAATCCGTCTGCGGCCTTTCGGCTTCGGCGTGTGGGCTTACATCTTCATAATCAGCCTCCAGATAAGGCTTGCTGCTGCGAATATAATCATAATAGACGTTGTAGGCAACGCGAAACAGCCAGGTGGAAAACCCGGCTGCTCCCTTAAAGGATTGCAGATGAAGATATACCTTGATAAAGGTCTCCTGTGCCAGATCATCGCTCAGCGGTTCGTCTCCAAACGTAAGGTTGAGAAAGAAGCGGCGGATGGGCGACTGATACTTTTGAACCAACTGCTCAAAGGCTTTGTGGCTGTTAAACAAGACCACCTGGGAGACCAGCAACAGGTCATCCGTTTTGCTGATCATTTTCTTCGGACTTCGATGATTTTTCCTCCATCTTATAAGCCAGTAATTTCCCGAGTCCGATCAACAGCGGGATCGCTCCCACAAACGCGACATCATGATCAGCTACAAACCAGAGCATCAGGAACAGACCAATACCGGTACCAATCAGGGCAAATGCACTCTGCAGCGGAGTCTTTTTGGGCTTTTTCTCTTCGAAGAAAGATTGCGGGATTTCCCGTCCGGCCTCGATAGCCTTTTCCATCAAGCGGTACTTCGCCTTTTTATTGCGATGATTAAATATTAATATGATCAACACAATAAGAAAACCGGTAAGAAATGGCGATACCACAGAAAATAAAGCAACCACATCCCAATGTGTTCCACTTGATGCCTCTACAATCTTTGCCAGACCCGGCTCATTATCACTTACCCGTTGAGCTACGGCCATACTATCCACTGTCAGGGTATCTGCTACTGCAAATGCGCTTGTGCAGATCAGCATCCATGCCAATACTGCGAGAGAAATTAATTTTTTCATAGTTATAATGCTGTTAAGTTGTTTATCTGACCGTTAGACGCAACAAGGGATGCAGATGGTTGCAATTACAACAAAAAAACGCGTTAATTTGCTCAAAAAGGCGGATTTGTCAACTGAATTGCTATTTATCACTACGATTTAACACATTGTTAATGCCATATCTGCAAAATCGTGATATTTTTGCAGGACACTAAACAAGTTTCGATATGATTAAGAGAGACGAACTGATCAAAATAGGCCAATTCAATAAACCCCACGGCATTCACGGTGAGCTGTCAATGACATTCACCGATGATGTTTTTGACCGGGTTGATGCGCCTTATTTTGTTTGCGAAATGGAAGGCATCTTCGTGCCGTTTTTTATTGACGAATATCGTTTCAGGTCGGAAAACGGAGCGTTGGTAAAGCTGGACCATATTTCTTCTGAAGAGCAAGCCAAAATATTTACCAATAAAGAGGTGTTCTTTCCAAAAAAACTGGTTCCGGAAGATGAGGAGCAAGATACGGGCAGCGACTATTATATCGGATTCACCATTATCGACAAGAATCTGGGAGAGATTGGCAAAATTAAAGAGATTGATGACTCCACAGCAAATATTCTTTTTGTTGTCAAATATAAAAGGGAGGAAATCCTGATTCCGGCAAGCGATGAGTATGTATGCGAAATAGATGATGTTGAAAAAGTTATCCTGATGGATATTCCGGAGGGACTGATAGATTTATAAATCCGTTCAAATGTATTGACAACCGTCTCTTCTTCCCTGCAGAGACGGTTTTTCACATTAATAACTGCTCTACAATTGGCAACAATAAAGCTGTCAAAAAGCCCATCAGGCCAATGGCTAACCCACCAAAAGCCCCTTCAACTGCACCCAGCTCCAGAGCTTTTGCCGTTCCCACAGCGTGGGAAGCAGCGCCCAAAGCTAAGCCACGCGCCATTTTAGTTTTGATGCCGGTGTATTTAAACAATACCGGGCCAATAATACTTCCGAAAATACCCGTTACTACAACAGATACAGCCGTCAGTGCCTGGATTCCGTGATATTTCTCCGAAAGACTCAATGCTATAGGGGTTGTTACCGATTTGGGCGCCATCGAGTAAATGATCTGCGCATCAATCCCGAATAGTTTTGACATCAGCACGACACACGCCACACTGGTTATACTTCCAGCCAAGACCGACACCACTATGGAAATTGTATTTCCTTTAATATACCTGACCTGTTCGTAGAGAACATATCCCAGTGCCACAACTGTCGGTCCTAACAGAAAATGGATAAACCGGCTACCTTCCCGAAAGGAGTCGTAATCGATTCCGGTTAACTTAAGGACGAGGATTACCAGAAAAACGGCAATCAACAGGGGATGGAATATAGGATTCTTTAATCTCGAAAAAATTCCTTTTCCTATCAAAAAAGCCCCGATACAAAGTGCAAGAATAAATATCTCGGAATGAAGAATCTCTGCAACCATTATTTTGCTATTTTTTGATGAATCCAACCCACAACAATCATGACCAGAATGGTGCTGAAGAGTAACGTTGCCAGAATTGACCAGATCTGCGACTGGATTAAATGATACGAAATCATCAAACCAACCGATGACGGAATAAAGAACAGCGTCATATTGGAGGTAAACCAGGCTACGGTTTTCCGCAAATAGGCAGGACTGATCCACTCCAGCATCAATGCCACAAACAGCAGTACCATCCCTATTACATTTCCGGGGATAAAGCCACCGATCAACTTACTCAAAACCTCTCCCATAACGTAAAAGAAAAGGATAATCAGAATTCCGTATAATGACATACCTGAAAATTTTCGGCAAAGGTACGGCTTTATCCCTGAGTTTATTCCCTTGTTTAAGGTATAGTTCGTTTTTTAATTGACCTGTAACAACTCTATTCTCGTTTTTAAAGTCGTCTCTTGTGCAATAAAATAAGTATATTTGCTGTTAATAAGCAAAACATTTACGCCTCTGATTATGAGATTCAAGCCAACACATTTAATCATATTTCCGCTCTGTTGGATTCTGCTGTTTTCATGCAAGTCTGTCTCCATGAAAAAAGCCAATCAACAGTTTGAGGCCGGAAACTATGATAAAGCCTATACCATTTTCCAAAAAGCATCCTACAAACTGCCTTACGACCGGACAGACCTGAAGGCTGAGGCTATGCTGAAAATGGCTCTCTGCGCACAAATATTGCAACGTCTCCAACCGTCGGAAAATGCCTTTAACAATGCTGTCAAACTAAAATCTAAAGATGGAAATCTCCGATTAGAACTGGCCCGCCTGTACCACCGTCAGGGTAAATACGCCGCGGCTATCAAACAATACCAACTATTTCTTGAAAAGAATCCGGATAATCGTTTAGCTAAATTGGGAATCCAGGGTTGCCAGATGGCAGACACTCTGGCTAAAAATCCGACCCGTTACACAGTAAGAGCTGAAGCGGTTTTAAACACCCGTCAGGGAGAATTTACCCCAATGCTTTTTGGAAAAGATTACAATCAGATCTACTTCGCCTCAAACCGGGAACAAGCCATTGGCAAGAAAAGAAGCGATGTGACCGGAATGAAAAAGACAGACATTTTCGTTTCAAAGCTGAATAATGCGGACAAATGGGATAAACCCAAACCATTGGAAGGAACCATAAACACTCCTGCAGACGAGGGAAATGTGAGTTTCAATGGTGATCAAAGCATGATGATGTTTACCCGTTGCCGCAACATGGAAGAGAGTAGTTCTCCGGCTGAAATATATGTATCAAAACATAATGATCAGGCCTGGAGTGAACCGCAACGGCTGTTAATATTCAGAGATTCAACCGAAATGGCAGCTCATGCAGCCTATTCCCCTAAAGGTGATTACATTTATTTTGTTTCAGAAAAAGAGGGCGGCCAGGGAGGTAAAGACATCTGGAGAGCCAAAATGGAAGGAAATAAAGTGGCTGAAATCTCCAATCTGGGTCCTCAAATCAATACACCAGGCAATGAAATGTTCCCTTATGTCCGTGAAAACGGAGACCTCTACTTCGCGTCTGACGGATTGCCGGGCATGGGCGGACTGGACCTTTTCCATGCTATCCCTCAGCCTGACGGTTCATGGAAAGTTGAGAACATGGGTGTTCCGGTCAACAGCAACGGGGATGACTTTGGAATCACTTTTGCCGGATTGGAGGAGCACGGTTATTTCAGTTCAAACCGGGGAGACAATAAAGGATATGACCATATTTTTAACTTTGAACTGCCCACAGTAAAAATATTCATTGAAGGTACAATTAAAAACGGAGAGAATCAGATCCTTCCCGATGCCGTCTTACATATAGTCAACGATCGCGGTATGAATACCAGAACGACTATCAAAAAAGACGGTACATTCAAATTTGTTGGTGAACGGGGTGTGAAATATCAGTTGCTGGCTTCCGGCAAAGGTTATCTGAACGCTTACAAAAACGTCGAAGTGGTCGATGCAGAGAAGGATGCAACCTATAAAGCTGACTTTTCATTAATTCCTTTGGCCAAACCGATCCAGGTGAACAACATCTTCTATGATGTGGATAAGACCACCCTCCGTGCCGAATCTAAAGAGGCGCTTGACCAGTTAATCAAGATTTTGAAAGACAACCCGCACATCACCATCGAGCTTAGCGCTCACACAGACATGAACGGTTCTGTTGAATACAATCAGCAGCTTTCCGATGGACGGGCTAATGAGGTAGTCAATTATCTGATCCGGGGCGGAATTGAAAAGGATAGACTTACGCCCAAAGGTTACGGTAAAGGCTCTCCTAAGACAGTAGATGCATCGATGGCTGAAAAATACCCCTTCCTGCAAGAGGGCGAAGAGCTTAACGAAGAGTATATTAAGAAGTTAACACCTCAGCAACAGGAAATCGCCAACCAGATTAACCGGAGAACCGAATTCAGGGTATTAAAGACTACATACAATCTATTTTAGTTAACAAGAGCGGGCTTTTTTCAGTCCGCTCTTGTTATTTAACTCTGTGGATTCCAAAACTTTTTCTTCAAAACAAACAGCACCCCATATTTTTAACTATTGTATAAATCATTTTTATGGGGGGTAACGGTATCTAAGACACCTCAAACCATCAAGAAATGAGTCAAATAAGAAATTCCCTAAAAAAGGGAGTCAAATTCGCCCTCCACGTTAATTTGTAAAGATTGTTGTTATATTTTTAGCAATGCAATAGATAATCTATTATATTTGCACCTGATTCATTCGCAGAACCCAAAATTTCTGCCGTGTGCTTGATTAACCACGTTAAAAACAAGAGATGAAAAATCAGGTATCCATCATGTACCTGACATGCAGCACCCTTTTTGCAGTATGTCTGATTATTGCCAACATCGTAGAGTCTAAAATCGTCAATGTATTTGGCATAAACACAACCGCCGGACTGGTCATTTTCCCGATCACCTACATCTTAAACGATGTAATTTCAGAAGTGTGGGGATTCCGCAAAGCCCGACTGATTATATGGATGGGATTTTTCATGAATTTCTTAGCGGTTGCCGTATTTAAACTTGCTATAGCCATGCCTGCCTCTCCCTACTTTGAACATCAGGGGGCATTTTCACTGGTACTTGGCAGCACGCAACGAATCACCACAGCCAGCTTCATCGCATTCCTCTGCGGCTCATTTGTCAATGCGTATGTGATGAGTAAAATGAAAAAAGCGACTCAGGGACGCGGCTTTTCGATACGGGCAGTGGTATCGACACTTTTTGGTGAAGGTTTGGATTCGGTTATATTTTTTTCTATTGCTTTTTACGGCTCTTTGCCCGGCATTGTCATTTTGACATTAATTGGTAGTCAGACCGCCATGAAAACGATATACGAAATTATAGCTTTACCCCTGACTAATTTAGTAGTCAAATGGGTAAAGAGAACAGAACAAACAGATGCGTATGACCTTAATATTTCATATAACCCTCTAAAGATCCGAGATTTATAATGTACTCAAACGAATCGGCCCTTGTGCTTTTCTCCGGTGGACAAGACTCCACAACATGCCTCTTTTGGGCATTGAAAAACTTCAAAGAAGTTCGAGCTGTAAGTTTCTCTTACGGCCAAAAACATGCTTATGAGTTGGACGTAGCGAAAACTATCGCCCGTGTTGCCAATGTTCCGCATGAAATCCATGCGATTGATGTTTTGGGAACTATCAACAATCACACTTCACTCACAGACCCTAATATCCCGGTAGATCCTATCGTACCGAGATTTGGTTTGCCAAATACTTTTGTACCCGGACGCAATCTTGTATTTCTCACATTTGCAGCAATTGTTGCCCGTAAATATGGCATCAGATATATCATTACCGGTGTTTCACAAACCGATTACAGCGGATATCCTGATTGTCGTGAGAAGTTCATCAAATCAACCACCAAGACTCTCAATCTGGCTATGGAATCAGAATTTGAGATCCTGACCCCATTGATGGCAAGAAGCAAAGAAGCAACCTGGCAATTGGCAGACGAACTGGGCGTGTTGGAATTGATTAGACACAACACCCTGACCTGCTACAACGGAATCATGGCTGACGGTTGCGGAAGATGTCCGGCTTGCCAGCTTCGCAACATTGGTCTCCAGAAATATCTCAGAAAAAGAGAAAAAATAAGATATTACCAGGCTAAATCAGCCGCTAATAATTCTTCTTCTTACGAAGAATAATCAATTCAATCCTTCATGCCGGGAAAGTTACCCCTTCAAGCTTTCCCGGCATTTTTTGTAACCGTCCTTATTTTATTTCATGCAACTGCACCTTAGTCAGGAAACTGTCTGCGTGAAACAATACATTTATAAAAGAAACATGAGCTTAAATCTCAATTTATTAGGAAATAAGACTGATTATCCGACCAATTACGCTCCTGAAATCCTCGAAGCTTTCGACAATAAACATCCCGAAAATGATTACTGGGTGCGTTTTCATTGTCCTGAATTCACCAGCCTTTGCCCAATTACCGGACAGCCGGATTTCGCAACTATATTGATTGATTACATTCCGGACCAGCGAATGGTGGAAAGTAAAAGTCTCAAGATCTATCTCTTTAGCTTTAGAAATCATGGCAGCTTCCATGAAGACTGCGTCAATATGATTATGAAGGACCTCGTCAGACTCATGAATCCTAAATACATTGAAGTAACAGGCATCTTCACACCACGCGGTGGAATCAGTATTCACCCGTTCGCCAATTGGGGAAGACCTGGCACAAAATACGAAGAAATGGCTTATCACCGTTTATTAAACAAGGAATTGAAGTAAGCTTTTTCCTTAGTGAAGGATGCCGCCGCAATCAATGTTAATAATCAACAAATACACCCCATTTAAGGCGTTAATAAAGCTATAACAGTTTGCAGTTACAACATTTCGCAATATTTTTACGTTGTAATAAGAGAACAAATTATTACATTTTATTGCTCTCATTCATTCTTTCTATATACAACAACAATCGGAAAGCTGCTGAATTGTTTAGCTTATGTGAATAAGCGAAAACTATAGCAGCTTTATTTTTTTGCCCAAATTTATAATCCCAGATATATTAAATACAAACGCCGGTCATCTGAAAAATCAGACAACCGGCGTTTGCTATTTATTTCAAATGCAGATTTATCCTATCAAAGCAGCTAAAGATTCGGCGCACTTTTCACCATCCATCGCAGCAGAGACGATTCCTCCGGCATATCCGGCACCTTCTCCGCAGGGGTAAAGTCCTTTCAGTACGAGGTGTTGCATCGTCTCACGGTCGCGCGGAATGCGCACAGGAGCCGAAGTTCGTGATTCCACCCCAATCATCAACGCCTCATTGGTCAGAAAGCCTTTTGAATTGCGGCCAAACAGCTGAAACCCTTCCCGTAAACGCTCAGTTACAAACGACGGCATCCAGCTGTGTAGCGGCGATGATATTACGCCCGGTGAGTAGGAGCTATCCGGCAAAGTTTTGGACAATCGCTTGTTGACAAAGTCTTCCATCCGTTGAGCAGGAGCTGTCTGCTGCTGCCCCCCGGCCATGTAGCAATCGTACTCCAGCTGCTCCTGAAATTTGAGCAGTGCCAGCTCTTTGTGAGCAGCGTATTGCGGCAGGTCTTCCGGTCGTATCTCAACCACCATTCCTGAATTCGCCCAGCGGGAGCCACGCGACGATGATGACATCCCGTTTACCACGACCTGATTGGGACCGCTGGCTGCCGGAACCACCACCCCGCCGGGACACATACAGAAGCTGTACACGCCGCGCTCCTTTGCCTGAGCCACATAGCTGTATTCAGCGGCCGGGAGGTACTTACCACGACCTTCAGGGGAATGATACTGGATCTGGTCAATCAAATGCTGAGGATGCTCCAGTCGTACTCCCACAGCGATACCTTTTGCTTCAATCAGGATGTTATTCCGGTGAAAGTTATAATAGACATCGCGGGCAGAGTGTCCTGTTGCCAGAATTACGGGGCCGTAAAATGCTTGCCCGGTATTGGTCTCGACGCCGACAACCTCTCCTTTTTCCACAATGAGGTTATCCATGCGGGTTTCGAAGTGTACCTCTCCTCCACTGCTGATAATCTGCTTACGAATATTGGCAATCACCGCCGGAAGTTTGTCCGTCCCGATGTGTGGGTGGGCATCTGCTAAAATGGAGGTGCTTGCTCCGAACTGGCAGAGGATATTCAGGATGCGTTCGACAGAACCACGCTTCTTGCTGCGTGTATATAATTTACCATCGGAGAATGCTCCGGCGCCACCTTCACCAAAAGAGTAGTTGGATTCGGGATTAACGATGTGCTCGCGGCTGATGATGGCGATGTCGCGTTTGCGATCGGTTACGTTTTTGCCCCGTTCGATGACGATGGGGCGCATACCGAGTTCGATGAGGCGCAATGCAGCGAATAATCCCGCAGGTCCCGCACCGATAACTATTGCCGCTTTCTTTTCCGAAACATCTCGGTATTCATTGCTGATGAATTCATCATCTTCGGGGCGTTCGTTGATATAGGCACGAAGTTTAAGATTCATGTAAACGATTCGTTGACGTGCGTCGATGGAGCGCTTCAATATGCGAACGGCCAAAATCTGTTGTACCGGGACAGAAAATTCCCGCGATAACAACTGCTTGAGCGATTGCTCGGATGCCGCTTGTTGCGGCAATATTCTAAACTGGGCTTCTTTTATCATATTCTCAAAAGAGCATATTCATTACAATTCTTATTTTCAAAAAAGCAGAATCAAAATCGTATTCTGCGGATATATCGTTGTTTATTTCACTAAATATATTGGTCATTCCGGTTGCGACAAAGCTCATTCTGAAGCTGACAATCTTCATTTCTTATTTGTAATTCCTTATTCCGGCTTTGTAAATGGTCATTTCTTCACCGTAATTGTTCATTCCGGGAATGTAAATGTCCATTTCTATCATGTAAATATTCATTCCTTATTTGTAAATCCTTATTCCAACTTTGTAAATGGTCATTTCTTTATCGTAATTGCTCATTTCGGCTTTGTAAATGTTCATCTCTGTCTTGTAAATATTCATTCCGATAATGCATATGGCTAT
The DNA here is from genome assembly GCF_022808675.1 of Parabacteroides sp. FAFU027. NCBI lineage: Bacteria > Pseudomonadati > Bacteroidota > Bacteroidia > Bacteroidales > Tannerellaceae > Parabacteroides > Parabacteroides sp. FAFU027. The sequence continues at coordinate 224,611 of NZ_JAKZKV010000004.1, read as the reverse complement.
TTCTTAACTGTAAATCTTTATCTCCGCTTTGTAAATGATCATCCCAAAGAAGGAAATATTCATTTCACATATTGAAATCATCATCCCCCAAAAGATATTCATCAATGCGGAAATAACATTGCCCATTACATTAACATCATCTCACATTGCAGAAATGATACTCTTCAATGCTTAAACAGATTTTATGATTGCATGACTGATATTGGTCAATGTTTTGGCATTATTCCTCATTGCTTACACAATATCGTCCATTGTTTGATCGAAGATGGTCATTGCTTGAATGAAAATATCCATTGCTTGATTGAAATTGGTCATTGCTTGTATGGATATGGTCAATGCTTATGCGTTGATGTCCATTGTTTGGATGAATTTCCTCATTGCTTGGCTGAAGATATTCATTGTTTGGGCGAAATTGCTCATTGTTTTGACCTGAAACACTGATTTCAATACGTCAATATCCATTCAGAACTAACACTTCATCATTTCAATACCTCATCCACCGCCTCCAGAATCGGTTGAATTGAAATGGAAGAGCCGGTAGCTTGCTGCATCCATTGGTCAGGCGTCAGACGACCAAGCGTAAACATCCGCTCGACTTCTGCCCCCATTACTTTTCCTTTCAACTGTTTCTCTATCTGAAAATGAATCAAATGACCAAAGGAGTAGGCCGAAAGATACAACGGATAGGCAATCATGTGACTGTAAACACCTAATAGCAGTTGGTCATTCTTTCCCATCACCGGTGCATAATAGCTATTCCAAACCTCTTTTGCTATATCGAGTACGGCAATCTTCAAATCGGCAGCCGTAGCATCGGGGTGCGCATAGAGCCACTTCCATACGCGGATATCGACGAGCGATACGCCCATGATTTCATACAATTGCCAGCAGTTATCCAGTACCTCCAGTTTACGAGCCTCTTTATCCTGCGTGTCAATGCCTAATTCATTGAGGTCACGAATCTGAAACGCGAAAGCAAGGGCCTCTGTGAAAGCGGTATTGGGCACTCCGGCAAGGGTGTAATAATCTACATTGTAGAGAGAAAGCGTCTGCTCGACGTTGTGGCCAAACTCGTGCATCGCGATATTAAAACCCTTGTAATCCATACCCGTTGCCGGAACGCGAGTACGTAAGTGAGCCTTATCGCCCTTCATCAAAGCCCCGGCAGCATGTCCCGAACCACGCGAAGGGTCCACCTCGATGCGTTCGCTCAGGTATTGCGCCTTTTCAGGGGTAAATCCGAGTCGGGAGAGAATCTCCGGCATCTGCTGCTCAAAGGCTGCAGCAGTGGGGAAGCGCTTGCGGGTCATTTCCGAAAGCTTATCCTGGTCGAGAGAGCTTCTTGACTTAAATCCGTCATACCAAATATCAAATGGCTCCAGCTTTCGGCCAAGGCGCTTGCTGATTTCGGTAGCCACACGCTTTATCTCCGGCGAGGAGACAAACTGCACGAACAGCTGCTCGGCCTCTTCGACCGACACCTCCATGTCTCCGTTGAAATTGCGCTTGATATAAGTATCGCGGTCGGACGAATAATATTTATCCTGCTTCTTTTGTTCCCTGAAAATGTCGATAATCCGTTGGTAGCGGCGGTCTCCTTCGGCATGGTCGGCGATGCGTTTGCCGTGTTCGCTTAATGCGTTGGTAAAAGGATTCCACTCGTATTTTCCCTGATTAATCACTTCTGTGGGGATGGTCTGTTCCACGATGCGCTGCATCACCTGCGCAATCATACGTTGCTTTGCCAGACCATTTTTCTTATCTGCATAATCGGCCTTGATTTCATCGCGGAGATTCCAATGCGAAAGCAGCTTCATATCAGCCGGAAACAGTGCCTTACCATTTTCCCGCAACTGCCCCATCATGATATTATAAGAGGCAATGTACATCTCCGCCTCATTGAGGGCCGCCGAATAATCGAGATTCAACGCTGCCGGTACGCGGGCCTTAAACATATCCCCGAGACGGGCATACGCCCAATCGCGACGGCTCCACTGTTTGCCCAGAGTGTTTTTTTCCGACAAAGAATATTCGGGAAAATTGAGCGTCACGCGAAACGCCAGTTTGTTGGCATACATATCATCAAACAAATGGGCCGATGCGTTGTATCCGCCGAACAACTCATCCACCTCATTGTATTCTCCCCGGTCGAGGTCAAGCGGCTCGCGAAGCTGCAAGGTCATCCGGTTATAACCGCCAAGAATAATCTCCATACTGCGGGAAAAGCTATTGAAGAACTTCTCCAACGCCGCTTCATCGGCAATGAAATGGGTTTCGCAAAAGGTCATAAATTCATCGGGAGTACCGTCTGCCTGTTGCCAGAGCAACGCTGTCTTCTTCACGCCACGCTCTACGCGAAACGCATGCGACGTTCCAAACTTTTGCTTCAACGCTTCAATCGTCTGATTGACTTTTTCAGAAGAGATAACCTGCACACCGGCGGCATTCATTGACGTTCCCATCATCATAATCAGGATAAATAGTAAAATGGCGACTCGTTTCATAACAATGTTTTTCTATTTCGGTTCAACAAAGGTCTATATCGGATTAATATTGGCACAAGACAAAGACGCGAAAGCGCAAAGTTATTCATTATTGAGAATAGATGCTTTACGTTTTCGCGTCTCAGGAGCGAATCGCTTTAATTCTAATGCGGTAAATGCTATTCGGGTTGTGGAGAGAATTATCTCATGCTACTCTTCAAACACCACACGACCCTCTTTCACCGGCGGGATGGTGTAGGTATTTCTACGGCCGGAGCGCTTAATCTCTTTGTGTTCGTCGGAGCCTTTTACCAAAAGGTAAACGTTCTTTGCATGAATGGCATCCCATCTGATATCCAGTTCCTGATTTGAAGTAATATCGAGGTAGTTCTTTCCAAAAGTGATATTGGCGGAACATTCGCTGTTATCAGCTTTTACCGAAAAGCCCTTGCAGGAAAACTGGTACGCTTTACCAAAGTAAACCGACTGAAGCGTATCCCGGACAAAAGAGACCGTCGCGTAAATTCCCGTAAAGGCTCCTCCCGGCACAAGACCGCGACGACTACGTTCCACAGACTGCATCACCCAGTATTTGATGTCATTCTTACATTTCACTTCGAGCGCTGTCTGCATTCCGCGATAGTTTTGGTTCAGCCAGTTGACCGATTCCACCACGTTATTCTCTTTTCCGATAAATGGCTCGTAAACTGCGACAAACGGAACATCCCATGCATCGCCTTTCTGATGCACCACAAGAGTCGGAAGCGGAATCGAATCATACGGATGCAAAGAAGATTCGGAGCGGGGCGATAATCCGGTAAAGTAGCTGCGGTTAGGAGCTGCGGGCATCAACACCTGCATGTAGGAGGTGCTGTTCTTAGCACCCTGCTCAACAGTAAACAAGGAGACGACGCCCTCTTTAAACTCGCCGGTCGATTTTGTCTTTTCGATATAACGCAAGCCGGGGAAATCAGGTTCCACTGTCGGGATTTTCTCGGGCGCCAATACCAGCGTCTCCTTTTTATCTGAGAAAAGTTCCTGATTGTCGCCGATGTTGTGGTACAAATAATCGTTCCAGAGCTTATTTGCCGAACGGAAAATATCCACGTAAAAACCGGCAGTGGGTGAAACACGAATCAAAGACAGCATCCGTTCTTCGTTGGTGCGGGTATACGGTTCGAGATAGCGCGTATTCATAAAGGAGCAGTTCGGCGAAACAGCCGCGGAGTCAGCCACAGGTTCCATAGCCGTCAATTCAATCTGGCCAATGGCTTTTGCCGTTCCGCCACCTTTATAGATTTTCTCCGGGCTGGAACTTCCGGCAGCGATGACCGTATTGTGGGCAGCCCACTGGCTGTAGTATTTGATGTGCATGGTATCGTTCAGGTTGCGGCCAATTCCCGGGTCAGCACCCATCACTCTGCCGGCACCGTAAAAGTCGGCGCTCATGCCATTAGCATGATTGCCCGCGTAGGTAGCCCCTTGCACTCCCACCATCATTCCGTTGTTTCTGTCGAAACCGTTTCTCTGGTAATAATAGTGCGCATAGTCGATCTGGCCGCTGCGTTTCCAGAAATTTTCAGGCAATGGGTCGGAAGTAGGAATGTCTGTGTAAAGCAGAAGACCCAACCACGAGTTATCACTGCGTTTGTGCGCCCCTTCACGAATCATAAGATTCAGCAAACCACACATTTCCACCGCTTCGCCCCGGTTCTTCATCAGGTCAAGTGCAATCGCCAGTTCAAGCAACTGCCCGTCGGGATAAGGGTTGCTGATATCACCAAAGGCAGGCAACGCCAAATTCGGGAACGCAGTCTTCATCCGAACTTCTCCTGATTTCCCCAGGTTGGAATAAGCATTCAGCACCGGATAACTGTTTTTCTCCAATGACCAGACAGACAAAAGCAAATTATAAATAGCCGATGCGTGCTTGCCCGGATCTTTAAAATATCCGTCGGTAGTGATATAATCTTTGGAAATGGTCTTCAGACTGAGATTGCCATACTGTCGGGCAATGATGGTGTCCTTTTCAACAATCTTGGTTAGCAACGACTCTCTCTTTTGCTGATCGTCCACCAGCAACGAACTAAAGACCAACATGGGGCTTTTATCGGCAAACCCATCTATTTCACCGCGAGTCATCAGCGTATTTGCGATTTTCTCAAACACCGGCTGGTAATAGGTCGTATTGTAATTATTTTCTACGAAGAAATTCCCCAGGAAGTCATACACCAATAACAACGGCATATATTCCAAATCCCCTCCTATATGACTACAGAAAAGTCCTGCATCATGACTTCCGGCAACCGGATTCTGATAAAACGCGGCTTCAGCCCATTGTTGGAAAACGTCAGCAGCCATCCGTCCGTACTCTTTCTCGCCGGTTAGCCAATAGAGAATGGCTGCATTGAGAGCAAGGCGGTTGATTTCCCCGTTGATAACATTACCAATATTAGACAGTTTAACCTTTTCGGTTTGTCCGGTCTGTTTATTGAAAATGGAAATTTCGGTTTGTTTATTGAAGGGCAATAACTCCTCGATGGCGGGAAGCTGGAAGTTGAATCTGTTATTCGGCTCAAATCGGCTGTCACAGATAGTCGATACCAAAGTGGGCACCGGAGCATTTCCCCAAATGGAATCCGGTTTATTCTTAACGTTGGAGAGTTTAAGATTCGTGAAGCGTTTGCCTTCTTCACGGTTCATGACATATCGGCTAATCAGCCAGGTCGGGTCATATTCCGTAGTCATACGGTAGTGTGCGACGTAAGGCGAGAGATGAAGCTTCATCCCTTCAAAGATGCGCAACGCCCATTCCTGACTCTCGATTTTCTCCAGAATCTCTTTCTTATCCTGATTATTGACTAATAGGCTGGGATGCTGATTTACCGCCGTTAGATTTAAGGCAAAGAGGCTAATAAATAGAGAGAGGAGATAATATCTGATATTTTGCATAGTAATCCGAGTTAGTTACTTGCAAAAATAAAGATTTTACCTCCCCCGCCATGGCTTTTTTCCTATTATTCAGACAATGAAAAAGAAAGCGTTGACGATTTACCGATTTTTAACGTCGCCTTTGCCCCGCAGATAAGGGGATAATTTTCGGCAACGTGTCCCACCGGAAAATTGAAAAGTACCGGATAGTCATATTCACTTACTGTATCGTAGATAATCTCGTAAAGTGATTTAAACATGCCTTTGTCTTCCTCATAATTGGTAAACTGTCCAACAATCAGACCGGAGAGTTTTGCCAGTACACCACTCATTTTCAAGTTGTAAAGCATCCGTTCAACATGATAAGGCTCCTCTCCAATCTCCTCAATAAAAAGGATGGTATTCTCAACCGGGAAATCGTATTTTGTACCGCGCAATCCAGCCAGAACAGAGAGGTTTCCACCACGCAGGATACCGGTTGCTTCTCCCTCACGATTAAGCGGATGATTCTCGATGGTATATCCGGGAATCTCACCCATCAAAATCTGCTTCAAAGCTGCCGCTGAAAAATCATCTTCTTCGGCTAAATGGCGGGCCATCGGGGCATGCAGCGAGGCCACCCCGGCATTTTGCATCAGGGCATGGATTGCGGTAATATCACTGAAGCCAATCAGCCATTTGGGATTCTGGCGAATTACTTCGGGATCGACCAAATCAAGCAGATGAATGGCTCCGTATCCCCCGCGACTGCACACAATCGCCTTCACCGCCGGATCGTAAAGCGCTTCCATCAAATCGTACAACCGCTCGTCAACTGTTCCCGAATAGCGTCCGTAAGCGCCTTTGGCGTAACGGCCACCAACAGGATTGAAGTTCCAGAGGTAAAGCCGGTCAATGGCTCCGTTTACCAGGTTTGGATCTATTTTTCCGGAAGGAGAAATTACGCGAATCTGATCGCCAGGTTTGAGAAAAGGAGGAAATTGCATGTCTTGTATTTTCGTTGATTGTTATTACTTATTGTTGATTGGCCTGTGATTCATGATGAACGCAATACCCCGAAGGATTGGTCGTCATGTTTTTGCATCGGTTGCCCGCTTTGGTGATGCCGTGGCATTGGACTTTTTCTCCGGTTGTATTTCCCTGAGTGGATTTCGTTGGTTTGGAAGAATGAACGCTTCGGGTCGATGTAGATTCCCAATTCCAGCAACTGACGCAGAGAGTGCTTTCGATCTTTTTCTCCTGTGCATCGGGTAAAGCCGGGTAGAAGTCAAGATGCGTCACCTTCTCCACGCTATCAATCGTTACCGCATAGGAAGAAACCGGTCGCGATGAGCCTTCATTCGGCAAGATAAAGCCAATCCCCTTAGGTTCCGAACCGTTGTAATCCAATATTACCTTATAATAGGCTTTGGGAACGGAAACGTGGTCATGTCCGATTGTCTGAAGTCCTTCCTCCAAAACCGGACCGGTCACTACATATATTTTATTGTAATCCCTCGCCCAGTTGCGCACCTGCTCTTCGAGCTCTTTCCAGATGCCCCGGTTGAATTCCGGTCGTTGCGGAGACATATTGCTGAAATAGAAAGACTCACGCATCGTGGTTTCAGACCAACCCATATCGGCTGCGGGAGCCAGGTGTCCGCGGTCATAACCCGAGCCCCGGTAATCGGCATCATCGGCTGAACCGGTAGGCACTTCGGGATCGGGAATAAATTTATTGGTGCGCTCGAAAGCCTTTTGGGTCTCTTCTGCGGTCAGCTCGTATGCCACCCAATTGGCTTGCTCATTCGCTTCGTTGTAGGAGAGTGTGTAACCGGTATGTTTGACTATTTCATCGTTGGCGCTGATCGCCGGAAGTTCCAGCGCAGTTGGGGTTGCCTCTTTTTTGCGTTGCGCCCAAAGGATCACGCCAAAGGCCAGCAAACAGATCAAGAGGATGATCCACGTTTTTTTCATTGGGGAGTGATAAATTATTTTGTTTCCTGACGCTGTCAGGTGCAAGCACGCTGACAGGTCTGTGCTATTCGAATGATTGTTCCATCAGTCAACCATCTTGTAGGATGGAAACCTTGATTTTACTTGTATTTTAATGGAAGTCTATTATTTCAACCGACAAACCTGACAGCGTGCGAGCACCTGTCAGCGTTTTCAGATATAGAGATTTTATCCAAACAACGCACGGAACGCCTCTTCCACCTTCTTCGCCGGTACGGTTTCGATGGTGAATTTCTTACGGTCAAGTCCCTTGAGGTTGTCAGCCGGAAGAATGATGCGCTGGAAGCCGAGTTTCTGTGCCTCGAGGATGCGCTGCTCGATGCGGTTGACCGGACGGATTTCTCCGGAGAGACCGACTTCGCCCGTGGCACAAACCAACCGTTCCACCGGCACATCGAGATTGGAAGATAAGACGGCTGACAGTACCGAAAGGTCGATGGCCGGGTCGTTTACCTTCAAGCCTCCGGCAATATTGAGGAAAACATCCTTCTGTGCCAGTTTGAATCCCGCCCGTTTTTCCAACACTGCCAACAGCATATTCATGCGTCGCAGGTCGAAGCCCGTGGCCGAACGTTGGGGCGTACCGTACACCGCCGTACTCACCAACGCTTGCGTTTCGATCAGAAACGGCCGCACGCCTTCGATGGCCGCCGCGATGGAGACGCCGCTCAGCCCCTCGTGATTTTGGGTCAATAACAGTTCGGAAGGATTACTCACTTCACGAAGACCATCCTGCCGCATCTCGTAAATGCCCAGTTCGGCTGTGCTTCCGAAGCGGTTCTTGATGGAGCGAAGAATTCTGTACATATAATGTTGGTCCCCCTCAAACTGCAATACCGAATCCACAATATGCTCCAGCACTTTCGGTCCGGCAATGCTTCCCTCCTTATTAATATGACCAATTAAGAGGGTGGGCGTACCGGATTCCTTGGCATACTTAAGCAACGATGCCGCACACTCGCGCACCTGCGATACGCTACCGGGGGATGATTCCACCACCTCGGTCGAGATGGTCTGAATCGAGTCGATAATCAGCAGCTCGGGATCGATGTTTTTGACATGCACGAAGATCTCCTCCAGGGAGGTTTCGCACACGATATAGAGGTCGTGGTCCGGCGATGCACCGAGACGCTCCGCCCGCATCTTGAGCTGGCGCGCGCTCTCTTCACCGGAGACGTAGAGAATCCGTTTCCCCCGTACTTTCAAAACCGTCTGCAACAGCAACGTGGACTTCCCGATGCCCGGTTCTCCGCCGAGCAGCACCAGTGAACCCATCACCATGCCGCCCCCGAGCACACGGTTCAGCTCCTCATCGTGCATGTTGAGCCGTTCTTCGTGATTGGTTTCTATCTCGTTGAGCTTACGGGGTTTTGATTTGAGCGTCTCTGCGCCGGTATAGCTGCGCTGCACGGCGGGGGATTTGCTCACCACCTCCTCTACATAGCTGTTCCAGCTTCCACACGAAGGACATTTGCCCACCCATTTCGGGGAATCGACTCCACACTGCGAGCAGACATATACGGTCTTGGTCTTTGCCATAAATCAGGGATTGAAAATTGAAGGTGTAAAGATAGGGAATGTGGGGGAAGAATTCGACAGCTCTTTATTCTCTTCTTTAAAGAAGTTAGCTTATTCGTTTAAATAGCCTCCAATTTTAAGAACACAATAATAGAATGTGATCTGGTAATAAAAATCTCCAAAATCAATATTCTATCAATTATTCCATGACAGATGAAATATAATAAACAGCAATAGTTCTTCTATTCAACAACTTTACTAAATAAGAATCCATGCCATCACCACTTCCAATTGTTATATATGCATTTCTTCCATTCTCAATAATTTCTATATTATTGTATCTGCTATGAGCTACATATTCCGCTTTGATTAGTCCGACAATTAATTTATAATCCTTTCTGATGGAGGTTATATCTGTTTTGAGTTTAAATATATTGCCATTCAGTTTTGAATAATTATATGCAACCGGATAAGGATTTGGGAATTCATATCCTTGAGCAAAAGGATATGATTGTTCTCTTTTCAACTCCTCAACTAAAGAATTATCAAAACCTTTGATCTTCATATAATGTAAAGCTTCGGCAATCTGAAATGCAGTAAAATGACAATCTACGTAAAGATCAGAAGGTTTAAACTTCATAGATTCTTCAAATGAAATCTTCCGTCTTTCCTCAAATGTCAAATATTTCTTTTTGGGTGCTTTTTTCATTAACCGGATCCAGGTATAATAATCCCTTTTCAAGCGTTGGATGATTCGGGGGGATTTGTATTTCACAAGAATCTTGAGATAACTGCTTAAATCATTATACATATAATATAATGTATCGGATTTTATAAACTTGGGAACCCGACAATAATATTCAAATATTTTTCTCCCTGCTTCCGGATTATAAAATTCATCTGCGATCTGAAGTGTATATTTAGGCAAATCAAATGTGTGAATTTCTGATCGCTGGTAATGTCTTCCATAAAATCCTTTAGCAAACTCTATCTCTATTAACTTTGACGCATACATAGAATCTACTATTGCCAGTTCAAAAGGATCAATATATTTACGAATTGCTGCTATCCCTTCTTTCTTACCAACATTAATAAGATTATCTGTATTAAACATTTTCACTTTTTCTGGCAGAGCCGAATATTTAGTAACTGGCGACGCTGAATAAAGTAATGGCTGTAGTATCGTTAAGAATGTAATTATCACAAGAAAAAAATGCAAGGAGGTAAATGTTTTCATGAATATTTGAATTAGATTTCGCAATCACACAAATGGATAGTGTAATATCCTTTTAAACTGAAATAATCTATAAAGAGAAACGTCTTCTAAATTAGAACATTTTAATCAAGCTCTAAATCGACTCCCTATAAAAGAGAATTCATTCCCCCGGCCCCTACAGCCCGGAGGAATGAATAAATCCAAATTAGCAGGGAAGCTCCTTCTATCCCACTATAGTCGCACTGATTACGCTGCTCCACGGGCCGCGTTCGCCACGGGAATTCACCCAGCGAAAACGATAGTAAACAATCTTTCCCGCATGCTTACCCTCGAAGTTGATGGTAAAAGGCGTTGCTGTACTGGTAGCCACAAAGATCATTTCCGACTCATCCGTTGGCGATGCACCATCAATCTTGTAATAGATTTCGCAACCATGAACTCCTGTTGGTTTAGCCTTGCTGCGCGGAGTGCTTTCATCAAAGAAATGAAGCAAATGCTGCAAACGGACAGAGAAATCAATATTTCCCACGGGAGCACTGGATGGCTTAGGAGTAGCCGTGCGCGTGGTTGATTTTACAGACAATCCCATGCGTATGCGATCGCTGTCAGTTACTTTGGTATTGCTCGCCAGCCATTGTGCAATGAAAGTGCGCAATACTTTGTCATATCCCTTGCGGGCGTCTTCTTTAGCCGCCACATCGGCGGAGGTCCGGTTCTGCTTATTGCTTGCTTTGGCAAAAGCAGTTTTCCAAAATGACTGAGCGTCAGTAACCTCTTGGACATCCTCTGTAGGAATACCCCAACCGGCTGCGCTCGCCAATACAATCAAAACCAAATTGTCCTGCCAAATATCATATTCGGCGTCGGACTGAGGAATGTAATCTGCCATTTCTTAGCTTTTAATTGAGTTAAACATATATGCAACTATAATACAGACACTTACAAACATATCATAATAGATTTTTCTTTTGACTATTTACTTTGATTCCCGGGGGTAAAACTTTGATTCCCGGGAGTAAAACTTTACCGCTTAAGAATAAATGCTTGCCGCTTAAGCGGGAAACTCTGATTCCTGAGAATAATTCTTTCCCGCTTCGGAGTAAATCTTTGTCGCCTGAGTGTAAATGTTTCCGGCTTAAGAAGGATTCATTTCCGCTTAGAGGTAAATGACTCCGGCCAAAGAATAACTCTCTGCCGCTCAAGCATAAAACTTTTATCCCCGAGCCGGATTGTTTGCCGTCTACACCGGAATCTTTTATTCTTTAATTGCGGACTATTTTGCCTGTAAATAAATACGTCATTAGTAATTATTCCCCTCTTCTATTAAAGTAATAGCGTATGCTGCTTTAGTAGAAAATATTCATATTCAAATGGAAAGCATAAAGTGTGTTTTATACAAATACTACACACAGACTTTAAACATTCATTTCATTCGCAAATCTATTAAATTATTTTTCAAATCAAACAACACATCATACAAATATTAATTTCATCCGATAAAAATCCCGTTTTTGCAAATAAAAACCGAATCTCAAACATAATTTTTATATACATTTGCAACAATACCCATTGTATTGTTGCTATTAATCATTGATATCAGACTATTTAATAATCACATAAAGGACTAATCCGATGAACAACATCCAAGTTTCACCCGAATTCAGGCAATCTGCCTATCGCTCTATCTTATCCATTGGCCTCTTTGCAGTTACCTACATTACATTGATATCGCTGGCCATTATTCTCACCCTGCTCTTTGGCGCTGCCGGTCTTTACCTGATCTGGTTAAAGCCTATGGTGGTCACCATCATGGGGGGAATCGGACTAATCAGCGCAGGGATCCTCATTCTCATCTTTTTGTTGAAGTTTATTTTCCAAAGAAATAAAACAGATTACTCTAACCTGATTGAGATTAAGCCTAAACAAGAGCCGGCTCTATTCAAACTGATCAGTGAAGTGGTAAATGAGGTGCAGACTCAGTCCCCCAGAAAAGTATATCTCACACCCGAGGTCAACGCGGCTGTATTTTACAGTTCATCCTTCTGGAGTATGTTTCTTCCCGTCCGGAAAAATCTGATGATCGGAGTAGGTCTTATTAACACAACTACTATCGGAGAGTTTAAAGGGATTCTGGCGCATGAGTTCGGTCATTTTTCCCAGCGGAGCATGAAGGTGGGCAGTTATGTAAATAATACCAACCGGGTGATCTATAATATGCTGTTTGAGAATGAGTCATACGTTGATATGGCTGAAATGTGGGCTTCTCACAGCCAGTATTTCGCCCCCTTTGTCTCATTAGCCTTGTGGATTATCAAAGGAATCCAGTGGGTACTCCGGAAAGTTTACCGGATACTCAATCTGAATTACCTGAAACTCTCCCGCGAGATGGAATTTCATGCAGATGAAGTAGCTGCGAATGTTGTTGGCTCCAAAACATTTTCATCGGCTCTGCTTCGACTTGAGCCTTCGGATCAGAGCCTGAACTCTGCCATTAATTACTTCTGTAACCGACCCGGGACTCCTGCCCGCCCCGTCAATATTTTCAGAGTACACCAGACTTTGCTTGATTCGCTGGCAAAACAGAACAGAATCCCCAACCGTCATGGATTGCCTCACATTACGACTCAGAATCTGAACCGGTTTCGCCAGTCAAAACTTCACATCAAAAACAACTGGGACACTCACCCCAACATGTATGATCGGGTCAAAGCAATCAGTAAACTAAATATTCCTCAATTACAACCAGATAATAAACAGGCAAACTCATTACTGAGTGATACAAATGCCGTCCAGGAAAGAGTTTCAGAGGTTTTATTTAATGGGATCGAACTAGAATGGAGCCCATCACCTATCGGTATGCAGGAATTCGAGCAAGAGTTTATCCAACAAGAAAAGAAATTTGAATTTGATGCAATTTTCCACGGATTCTATGATCATTTCAATCCGGCTGATTTTGAAATTATCCCCACTGAGAGACCTGCGAGCGAGAAAACATTCAACGAACTCTTCAGCGATGACTCGATTGACCTGGCGATCGACATTGTATCGCTAACAAATGACATTGAGACTTTGCAGCATATTTCCCAAAATCAGCAGGACATCACAAGCTTCGATTATGATGGAGTGACATTTAAAACGGCGGATAGCATTTCTCTGTCTGACAAATTGAAAAAAGAAGTGGAGGAAAAGAATTCTAAACTGAACCATTTGCTTTCCGAAATCCACGAATATTTCTCTTCACTAGCCGAGCTACAGGGTGAAACAACTTGCTTTAAGGAAAAATACGAGGCACTCATACTCAGAAATAAAGAGTACCATGAAAAGATGGATTATTATACTCAGGTACGAAATGCGACCCAATTCATGAGTCAGACTACTCCGTTTCGGGTAATCGAGGAAAATCTTGAAAAATTCAAACCAATTGAGAAGACCTTTAAGGAGCAGATTGATCTTCTCTTGAATTCATCCACTCACGAGGCAATCATTACAGATGAAATAAGGGCCAATCTCACCAAATACCTGAATAAAAGCTGGAGTTATTTCGAAGTGAACCAATATAGCGACGATGCTCTGGATCTTTTAATCAACAGCTCTAATCAGTATGTGTATATCCTTTCCCAATCTGTCTTCAGGGCTAAAAAGGATTTACTGGACTTCCAGGCTCAACTGGAAAAGCAGCATAAAAAGATTGCCCTTCCAGATTATATCTGCAATTGAGAAGATAAACACCAGATTCTGACACAAAAAAAGAGGAGACCGAAGCCTCCTCTTTTTTTATTCCTTTAGCGGGTTTGAATTAACCTACCAATGACACGTAAACGTCGTCTTCTTTTTCTGCAACGACCAGTTTACCTTCACGAGCTAACCAACCCAGGGCTGCCCATACTTCTTTGTCTTTAAGTTTCGTAGCTTTTTTAAGAGCTTTGAAACCAGACTCACCTTTTTCACTCAGGACTGCCCAGATAGCGCCTGCATTTGTACCAATCAACTCTACCATTTTAAAAACTTATTTGGTTAAACAACTAAGATGACTTTCGATTTTACTCTTTCAGCCGTAAAAATATCTAACTTTTTCTACACAAACAACAATTCCAATCTATAAAATGACCTTAAGGGGCGTTTTTGATTCAATTTCGTTCAAATATTCATGGTATTGCAACAAGTATTAAGCAAAAACCCCATAATAAATTCAATTTCATATTAAGCCCCGGAATAAAGATTTGGGATTCTATCTCCTTTTCACCCAAAACTGTCGGATGGGGTTAAGATTTTCATTGATTTTACCTACATTTGCGATAAAGTCTTAAGCCATGAATCTATCCCAGCTTCTTTTTTCATTACAAAAAAAGAGAATCGACGCCATTGAAGAAAGCTACAAAAACGCTGAAGAACTTCAATTGCGCCAGCTTCTTCATCTGACTCACTTTTCCCAATCTACAGAATGGGGAAAACATCATAGTTACGAACAAATCAGAAGCTATGAAAGTTTTGCTGCTCAGGTTCCCCTGCAGGGATATGATGAAATTAAGCCTTATGTAGAGAGAATGCTGGAAGGTGAAAATGACCTGCTCTGGCCGGGACACACTACCTGGTTTGCCAAATCATCGGGCACGACCAACGATAAGAGTAAATTCATCCCCGTCAGCAGCGAGGCATTGAATGATTGCCACTACCGCGGCGCCAAAGATACGCTGGCCTTTTACGGACACAACCATCCCGAATCGAGACTCTTCGAAGGCAAATCCCTCGTACTGGGAGGCAGCCACAAGATAAGCAGCCAGATTAATCATACTTTCGTGGGCGACCTTTCCGCCATACTGATCCATAATAATCCGGCCTACACCGACCTGATTCGCACCCCGCACCGCGATGTCATCCTGATGGACGAATGGGAAGCGAAGCTGGACAAAATCGTCGAAGTGACCTATCAGCAGGATGTCCGCAGCCTCTCCGGTGTTCCATCGTGGATGCTGGTGCTCATCAAACGGGTGCTTGAAAAGACGGGAAAACAGTATCTGACCGAAGTGTGGCCCAATCTGGAAGTTTTCTTCCACGGTGGGGTAAGCTTCGCCCCCTACCGCGAGCAATACAATGCGTTGATTCCTTCATCTCATATGAGTTATCAGGAGATTTACAACGCTTCGGAAGGATTCTTTGCGCTGCAGAATGACCCTACTGACAACGCGATGCTGTTGATGCTTGATTATGGAGTCTTCTACGAGTTTATCCCTTTTAACGAATTGGAAAATGAGAACCCGACTGCCGTTCCGCTATGGGGCGTGGAGACAGGCAAAAATTACGCGGTGATTATCTCTACGAACAGCGGACTTTGGCGTTATAAATTGGGCGATACGGTGACATTTACCTCCACCAATCCTTATAAGATAAAGATCTCAGGACGAACCAAACACCACATTAACGTCTTCGGCGAAGAGCTGATGATAGACAATGCGGAAAAGGGATTGATGCGCGCCTGTGCGGCTACAGGGGCGGTGGTGAAGGAATATACGGCGGCCCCGGTCTTCATGTCGGCGGCCAACAAGGGAAAACACCAGTGGCTGATTGAGTTTGAGAAAGCGCCTGCATCGGCAGAAGAATTTGCCGGAATCCTGGACAAAGCGCTTCAGGAGCTAAACTCCGACTACGAGGCCAAACGTTACAAAAATATGACCCTCGACCCACTGGAAGTGGATGTGGCGCGGAAAAATCTTTTCCACGACTGGTTGAAACAGAAAGGGAAACTGGGCGGTCAACATAAAGTGCCCCGCCTCTCCAATTCACGCGAATACATTGATGAGCTTCTGGCGATGAACGTCAGATAGAGCGGCCGTATTTCAAAGCCTCTTCAAAGACTGTCTTCCAACCCGCCCACTCATCAATATCCGAAAGGGAATTATTGTGCCAAAGCAGGACAAACTGCCCGTTGACATTGCGGCATTTGTCCACCATCTCTTTGCAGACGGTGAGGCCCTGTTCAGGAGTAAGCTTCTGGTAAAAGTTGAGCGTTCCATCCATAAGAATGGTCGGGTGAATCATCAATAGCGTCTCTTCATCCCGCTCCACATCGTAGAAGAAATGGGGATGGCATGTCCCTGCCCGGAATCCGGGTGATCCGGCATACCCCATCGAAAAATCGCGCTTAATGCCGATATCATTCAACTCCCTGTAGGTATTTGGCATCCGGATTCGCAGGTAGTGATGCCTGCTACATCCCACCGGACTGTGCAAATAATGTTCCAGCTTCGATTTTTCATGCAATATCTCCAGCTTATTAAATGAGGCATGGTAAGAAGGATGAATCCCAATCACATGCGAATGATGCTGCTTTCGCAAATAACAGCGGAAGAAAAAGAGCGGGTAAATCGTGTGCCGGTCATGTTTTCCCAGCGGACCAACGTGAACAAACATGGTGTATTTGCAGCCCAACTCGTGGTGCAATTCATCCAGATATTTAAACTGAAAATAAGGATCCTTCTCCAGATAAAACAATACCCTCAGCATACGGTTGAAGGTCGTCAAATCGAGCTTCATCAGCTTCATCCCCATCTTTGCCAGCATCATCCATTTGCTTTTCCCGAGATAAGCGTAGGGATAGTCCACATCAATGGTGGAAACAAACTGATACTTCGGGGTTCCGATGTGAAGCTCCGGATACTTCTCATGAAGCATCGTCTTGAGCTTCAGCACCCACTCATCTATAACAGGCCGCTGCAGGAAATTATGCTTGTATGCGACACTCTCCCGGTGGTCAAACCGTCCGTGCTTGTCCCATTTCTCGTTATAATACTCCTCATAGCGGGTCATCAGGTAAAATGCCGCACCAAAGAGGTCAAACGGCACATCACCCTGAGGCTCTGGAAATAACGTTGGAAGCCCCTCCCAGTTTCCGACTTCAGGAGCAATAATCTTCACACCTGTCTCCTGTAAAATTCCGGAAGAAGGTATCCAGATTCCGGCTCCGCAATGCTCTTCTGAATAGTTGATAAAGGGCTGGTGCGAAGGCTCACAGGAATCTTGCTCCGAGGTCAGTTCGTAATTTACCTGCAACACGCGGTTGAAGATAAACTTCAGGACAAATTCGATGCGCGGTGTCACCACCGGTGTGTAGATATATAGCATAGAAAAAGGTTTATGGGTCTACTTCAAATATTCTGAGACGCAAAATATTGCGTCTCTACATGCTACTCTCGATGATGCCGCCGCCAATCACGCGGTTCTCCTGATAGAAAACGGCGGATTGTCCTTCTGCCAGCGAATGTTCGCGGTCAATCAGGCGGACGATAGCCTTTCGGTCAGAAAGAAACTCCACGGTACAACGTGCCGATTGCTTCCGGTAACGCACCTTGCAAATCACTTCACCGGCAAAATCTTCTGCCCGGACATAATTGACATCTTTCAAGCGAATCTCCGATTTGTACAATTCATCTAACGGACTGAGGACGATTGTGTTCGATTCCGGCTGAATATCTTTAACAAAAACAGCCTGATTGAGATTTAGCCCCAATCCCCGGCGTTGCCCGACGGTGTAAAACGGAAAGCCGGCATGTTTTCCCAAAAAGTTCCCTTTGGAATCGACAAAGCTTCCGGGTTGGATAGTCTTTAAGTCAACCTTTTGCTTCAAAAAATCACGGTAATCGCCCGGACAAAAGCATACACCGAGGCTGTCCTTCTTTTTCGATATTTTGCGAAAGCCGCGCTCTTCTGCCAGCTGGCGCACAGCGACCTTCGTCATATTCCCCAAGGGTAATACCATGCGACGGATAATATCCTGTTGAAGGCCCCACAGGAAGAAAGACTGGTCTTTGTCCGGGTCGGTTCCGGAAATGATGTAATGGTGGTCTCTGTCACATTCTGTCTGCACATAATGGCCGGTGGCGATGTATTCAATGCCGCGCTCGTCGGCCAGTTTGGCCAACAACGGCCACTTCAGCCAGTTGTTACAAAGCACACACGGAACTGGGGTCTTTCCCTGCAAATATTCATCGATAAAATAGGAGATTATTTTTTCCTGAAAAACATCGGTGGCATCATATACAAAATGAGATATGCCCACCCGTTCCGCCATCTCGGCAGCATCGGCCAAAGCGGCATCAAAATTGGATGAAAGGAAACGAAAAGTCACGCCGGTCACCTCATAGCCGGCCTCTTTCAACAATAGCGCGGAAACGGAACTGTCTGTCCCGCCGCTCATTCCCAGTAGCACGCGTTTTCCCGACATTTCAGCGATTTAGATTAATCATTGGGGCATTTACACTTATCATAAAAGCAAACATAACCATTAATTCGCAAAATCGGTCCGGCAATAATCCCCTCTTAACGAACTTTATACCCATTGCGCATAGCTTACGAATTATAAACGGACGGCGCATTATCCGCCATTCCGTTAGGTCTGATTTCTCCTTAAAAATTTGTACTTTTGCTGCTCAATTCAAGATTTACAAGACATGAATCATCCATTGACTATTTACAATACGATAAAACGCAAAAAGGAGCAGTTCGTTCCGTTGCATGAACCGAATGTAGGAATCTACGTTTGCGGGCCTACCGTTTATGGAGACCCACACCTCGGACACGCCCGTCCGGCGATTACTTTCGACCTTCTTTTCCGTTATCTGAAACACCTGGGTTATAAGGTGCGTTACGTGCGCAACATCACCGATGTGGGCCACTTAGAGAACGATGCCGACGAAGGTGAAGACAAAATCGCAAAAAAAGCAAAGCTCGACCAGCTGGAACCGATGGAAGTGGTGCAATATTACCTCAACCGCTACCACCAGGCTATGGATGCGCTGAACGTGTTGCCTCCAAGCATTGAGCCGCACGCTTCTGGCCACATCATTGAGCAAATCGAATTCGTGAAAAAGATTCTGGATGCCGGTTACGCTTACGAAAGCGAAGGTTCCATCTATTTTGATGTAGAGAAATACAACAAAGACCACCATTACGGCAAACTATCCGGACGTAATATTGAGGAGTTACTCAACACCACCCGTGTACTCGACGGTCAATCTGAAAAACGCAACAGCGCCGACTTTGCCCTGTGGAAAAAAGCATCACCCGAGCACATCATGCACTGGCCTTCTCCGTGGAGCGAAGGGTTCCCCGGCTGGCACCTCGAATGTTCGGCAATGGGAACCAAATACCTGGGAGAAGAATTCGACATCCACGGCGGCGGTATGGACCTGCTCTTCCCGCACCACGAATGCGAAATCGCCCAGTCGGTAGCGGCCCTTGGTAAAGAGACCGTGAAGCACTGGATGCACAACAACATGATTACCATTAATGGCCAGAAGATGGGTAAGTCGCTCGGAAACTTCATTACGCTGGAGCAGTTCTTTTCCGGTGATCATGCCCTGCTTTCGCAACCGTTCAGCGCGATGACCATCCGATTCTTTATCCTCCAGGCGCACTATCGCAGCACGGTGGATTTCAGCAGCGAGGCGCTTGTGGCTTCTGAAAAAGGACTTCAACGTCTGATGGAGGCTTACGAAAACCTCAACAAACTGGTGCCATCAGCGACCTCTACGGTTGATGTCAAAGGTATCCGCGAGAAATGCTACGAAGCGATGAATGATGACCTCAACAGTCCGATCGTCATATCGCACCTGTTTGATGCCACTCGCAGCATCAATACCGTATTGAGCGGTGCGGCAACTATTTCAGCGGAAGACCTGGAAGAACTGAAGGCTGTATTCAACCTCTTCCTGTTTGACATACTGGGCATGACAAAAACAGAAGAGAGCTCTTCTGCAAACCTGGAAGTTTACGGCAAGGCCATCGACCTGCTGCTCCAAATGCGCATCGAAGCCAAAGCCAACAAGGACTGGGCTACCGCCGATAAGATCCGCAATGAGCTGACCGCTTTAGGATTTGAAATTAAAGACACAAAAGAGGGATTTGAATGGAAGCTGAATAGCTGATTCTATTTTCCTTTATATATAAAAAACGAGGGTGTTTGCCGAATGGGCAGACATCCTCGTTTTGCATTGAAATCATCTGGGACGGACTCCGTCCCAAGTAGGACAAAGTCCGTCCTACTTGGGACAGCATTCGTCCGACTTGGGACAAAGGTTGTCCTAACTGGGACAGAAGCCGTCCTACTTATGGCAACGGCTGTCCTACTTGGGACAAGAGCTGTCCTAGTTGGGACGGACATTGTCCTTGATGAATACCTTCCTATTTCCCCAAAAAGCAAAAGCGCCCAACCTCACGGTTAAGCGCCTTCTCATTCAACAAAACTAATAACAGGTATTGCATCAAAAAAACACAAATTGTTTATATCTAATTTCTTTGGATTTTGCATTCAACCTGTGATATTGTATTACTCTTCTTCAGTATAAGCCAACTCGTTGTGTTGGGTAATATCAAGACCCTGAAGTTCTTCAGATTCTGTAGCACGAACACCTACGATAGCATCAGTAACTTTGAAGAGAATAAATGTACATACTGCGGTGTAAAGGATAGTAGAACCAGTTGCAATTAACTGAACTACCAATTGGTGACCGTTACCGAATGCTGCACCGCTGTAAGCAGATTGGATAGCAGGGTTAGCCAATACACCGGTGATGATTGCACCGAAGATACCACCGATACCGTGTACACCGAATGCGTCAAGTGAATCGTCGTATCCCAGTTTCGCTTTTACTACCGCAACCATGAAGAAACAGATAGCAGCTACTAAGAATCCGATAATCATTGCACCAACTACATCTACGAAACCGGCTGCAGGAGTGATAGCAACCAAACCGGCTACAGCACCTGTACAAACACCCACGATGGTCGGTTTTTTGTTAAAGATCCACTCAAGCAAGGTCCAACCCAAAGCAGCAGCAGCAGTTGCAATGTGAGTAGCAAGGAATGCGCTACCGGCAAGGCTGTCAGCAGCCAGACCGCTACCTGCGTTGAATCCGAACCATCCGAACCACAGCAAACCGGCACCGATTGCTACCATCGGAATGTTGTGAGGAGTTGTAGGAACGCCCTGGTAGTTTTTACGTTTGCCAACTAAAATAGCCATTATCAATGCTGCAACACCCGCGTTGATGTGTACTACCGTACCACCGGCGAAGTCAAGAGCACCCATTTTGAACAACCAGCCGTCACCTGACCATACCCAGTGTGCAACAGGATTGTAAACAATAACAGCCCACAGGATAGAGAAAACAAGGAATCCTTTGAATTTCACACGCTCAGCAAATGCACCAATGATCAACGCCGGAGTGATTACGGCAAACATACATTGGAACAGGATGAAAATAATGTGAGGAATAGTACCGATCATCTCAGGTGCTCCGTTAACTATATTACCAGTTGGTTGTGAGTGAGAAATAAAATACGGACTCAAATCAGTAATTTTAATTCC
This sequence comes from Parabacteroides sp. FAFU027, assembly GCF_022808675.1. Taxonomy (NCBI): domain Bacteria; kingdom Pseudomonadati; phylum Bacteroidota; class Bacteroidia; order Bacteroidales; family Tannerellaceae; genus Parabacteroides; species Parabacteroides sp. FAFU027. The sequence continues at coordinate 203,106 of NZ_JAKZKV010000004.1, read as the reverse complement.
GCGCAGGAATGACCAGTCAAATCCGCCAAAGAATGGTTTCAAAGCAGGAATTGAAGACGTTCCAAACGCATTGCTATAACCGAATGCTACCCATTCCAGACTGATTACAGCTGTCAGGATGAAACATTGCATCAATACGTTCAACACGTTTTTGCGACGTACAAGACCTCCGTAGAACAAAGCCAATCCGGGGATAGTCATCAACAATACAAAAGCTGTAGCCACGATCATCCATGCAGTATCACCTGCATCAACCATTGGTTTAACAGCTGCTGCAACTGGTGCAACGGCCATTTTCATAGAATCTACAGCTGTAGAGTCTGCTGTTTGCGCCATACAAAGCGCAGGGATCGCTGCCAATAATGCAGAAGGCAAAGCGATATATTTAGTGAATCTTCTTACCATGATATAATCTAATTAGATAAATATTTTACTCTTCTTGAATTACTTGTTGTACAATGACTCGTCACCATGATCGCCGGTACGGATTCGAATAGACTGTTCGATAGCTGTAACGAAAATACGTCCGTCACCACTTTCACCGGTATAAGCCGATTTCAGGATGGCATTGATTGATTTCTCAACATTTACGTCACGTACGACAAATGAGATCTGAAGACGATCAATGGTATTCACGTCATACGCCACACCTCTGAAAATCAAACCTTGTTTAGCAGTACCCTGGCCTTTCACATCCCACCAGGAAAGGAAGTCAATATCTGCTTCGTGCAGAGCTTTGCGTACTTCTTCAAATTTATTTTTGCGAATAATAGCTTCAATCTTTTTCATAATCGTATGTTTTTGGGTTATAACCGGTAAGAAGAGGGTCTAAATATAGTGAAAATTCGAATCCAATCACTTATCCTCTCTTTTTACCGGCTATGAATCATGAATATTTTATTAGAATGTAACGCCGAATACCAGGTAAGATTGATCTGCTGCAGGAGCAAGAATACCTTGTACATATACCGGGATAGAATAGGAGTCACTCAATTTTACTGTTTTTGTTGCTTTCAGAGAAATGTTAGTAACCTGAGCACCTGTTTTTAAAGCTCCGCTTTCACTAAGACCTGAATAACCACCTTCCCATGGAGTAACACCAACAGCAGCAGCCATAGCAGTTTCGCCTACACTGAAATTGTAACCAGCCTCAATATAGGTAGAATATGCCTGATCTCCCTTATTGTTCAAATCTCTTTCTCCAGCGAACATTGTATTCCAGGTTAGAGAGAATTTAGGGCCAGCAACACCAACTGTTCCTTCTAGGTAATGACCGCTTTTTCCATCTGATGATTCTTTACTAAAATAGTGATGATTCTGACCACTCCACCAATAATCAGTTACCCCCAGTTTCAAAGCTCCTTTTGTGTAGAAAGCACTAAGGTCAAATTCTTTTGCACCCATTGTTGCAATCTCAGTACTTCCCCAGGCACCGATTGATAAACCTTTGTACCCAACAGACAAAGTTGGCTGTAAAGCCGCGCCTGTTTGATAAACACCACGCCAAACATACGTACTTACCAAATCCCCACCTACAGTCATGGTAGGTTTGTCTTGTGCACTTGCACTCACGAGTCCGCTAATTAAAATAGCGATTGCTAAGATGATCTTTTTCATAACTAAACACATTATTGATTAAACATAAAATATAATACCTGATTTTGCTGAGCCGGCTTCCCCCCGGAATTTTTGAGACTTGTCTGTCTGCAATAAGTACCCTGCCATCTACCTGTCATTACGTCGCCGTATCATCTTTAGCAGTTTCCCTGACCGTATCCGCTGATACTTATCCAATAAACCTTTGTCAATCTTCTTTACCTTTAAACCAAAACCTATCCACAAATATCCATTTCACACATCAACTGGCCAATCGTTGTCGTTTTGTTATTTGTATAATGCAAAATTAGACATTTTGAAATCAAAACCGCCATTTTATATGACATTTATCTCAAATATTTTCATTATCTTTCATTTTGATATTTATCAACACGTATATCTTTCATTTTATCACAATCACAAAGCACATTCTTTCACTATGAAAGTTCAAGAAATACCACTTTCTACCAAATTGTACCATTTAACACATCAAAGAGCATAAATATATCATTTTTCAACCACACATCAACTATAAATATCATTTTGACACCACACAGACCATTTACAAAACATTTATCCAAAATAGAATATAATCAAAAAAGCGGCAACAAGACCCTTATTTCTTGTTGCCGCTCATTCTTAGTATAAAAATTCGCATTAAGCCATTACCCACTCTCTTACCAAACGATATTCGAACCCGGTCAACTCATGCAGTATTATTTTCTCCGCTTTCATTACCCACTGACGAAAAGCTGGGGTTTGCGTGTAAACAGGTATTGAATCCACCAGTTTATTCAGGTCAAAAACATCTGCTGTCACTCCTGCACCGGAACGCATCGCATCAATCACGTTACATTCCTGCTCGATATGCACCGGAACCATCAGTACCGGTTTTTGTAAATACATCGCCTCACATACCGATTCAAATCCTCCGGTAGTAGCATACGCCTTGCAGCTTGCCATATAATGAAGAAACATCCGGTCATCGAGCCTGTGCATGGCCAGCATCGGCGTTAGCATCTCAACCGGAGCTGCATCCTTTTTATCCCAGAAAAAATGCAACGGATACCCAAGATTCGAAGCGCTCCAGACTTCCAGTTCATCTGCAAAGGCTGCATTCAGGACATATCCTAAAATATGGTTTCCTCTTTTAGGTACGGACTGAAGCACCTCATCACGCAGAAGCGGTGGCACAAAAGCTAGCTTACCATCCTCTGGCTGCTTTTCTTCCCGGAAAGAAAGAGCCAATATCTTGCTTGTCCGTAACGAGGTACACCAGGAATAGAAATTGAGCAACCGGAATCGCAACGTATTCTCTCCGGTATATTCAAAACGGTCGGTCATCAGGTAGTATTGGTGCGCTATGTTTACCATCGGAGCTTCCGGACTGAATATACCATAAGTCAGTCCGCACATTAGTTCGTAGAAATTAACTACCACATCAGGCTGTTCTTCCTTTATCGTGCGACGTATGCTCAATATGCTTTGAATGAAAACCGGAAGCATCAGTAGATTATACAATACACTGAGCAATATGGATGAGCATCGGGGATTCTGTGACGGAGCAAAGTTTGGGCTCTGAAAACTGATTACCTCCTGTGATATCTTTTTACGAAAGAATTCAGGTACCTCTCGGTTCTTACTGCATCCAACCATTACCGCGACAACCTCATAGCCGTTTCGTTCAAGCATATTCTTCAGGCTGATAGCCTGCGTAAAGTGCCCGCGGCCTTCTCCCTGCACCACGAATAAATATCTCATATCTTTAGCTTTTAGAATTAAATAACTGCTGCCACATTCAACGGAATACGTTTAATATCATACTCCTGAGCCTCCTGACTTTCCAGATAAACTTCCCAGGTTCCGTCTTCATTTTCCAACAACGCCGACATAGATTCCACCCAGTCTCCGGAATTCAGATAGTGAATGCCGTCAATCATTTCATTGGCCGGTTTGTGGATATGCCCGCAGATGATACCATCAAAATGACGGGATTTGGCCAAAGAAACCAACTCCTTCTCATAATCGGAAATGTAAGAAACGGCAGATTTGACCATTTGTTTGACCGATTGAGATAAAGAGAAATAGGGCAGGCCGCGCTTGGCTCTGTATTTATTGTATATGCGATTCCCCCATAATAGAAAAGTATATCCAACATCTCCGATTTTTGCCAGCCAGCGCATCTTAGAGGTCACAGAGTCAAAAACATCTCCGTGTACCACGTAATAGCGTTTACCGTTGCTTTCGTGTACATAGTCTTTGACAATTGACAGATTGGCAAATGAAAAAGGAGCCAGCAGGTCTATAAAGTCATCATGATTTCCACGTATATAGATAATTTGGGTATTGTGCTTCTCCATCATTTTCATGATGACTTTGAAGAATTCGGTATGTTCATGTTTCCATTTGCCTTTGCCGCTTTTTTGAAGATTCCAACCGTCGATGATATCACCGTTCAGAATTAGGGTATTGCAATTCACCGTTCGAAGGAAGTTGGTTAACTCGGTCGTCTTTGAGTGCTCGGTCCCCAGGTGAATATCAGACAATACGATGGTGGGATAGAATTTTTGTGTAATCATATTCTTCACAATTTGGTTATACAAAGCAACCAAAAGCATATTACAGTTTCAAAACGAACAGATGAATATGAGATGACACATTTTCCTAAAACTTCCTTTTCTACAGATTGTTATAAAATAAGGTTCAACACTAACCAGACAAGACAATGGTGGTCAGAAAAAATATCGGAATAGTAACGCTGTTTCTTTTGGTGAATTTATCAATGTCGGCTCAATTTGACAGTACCCCGTTAAAGGCAAAATATGGGAAAGTCAGATTTCACAGCGAAGGTCGCAAGGCTAACTGGTTTTTATCGTTCGGTGGTGGAGAACAAACTTTTTTCAGTCCCCATTTTCCGGCTAACGGACAAATTATATACCCGGGTGCAACTCTGTCTGTTGGAAAAATGCTGTCACCCGAATGGGGCATTCGACTTAATACAAACGGAGGAGAGGCTAATTCAAAAACTCATGTAGTAAGGTATGGAACAGCCAATCTGGATATGCTGCTGAATCTATCGACAATTATCGGGGGCTATTACGAATGGAGACCATTTGAGTTTTCCCTGTTTTACGGTCCAGGCTATTTACAAACGCTAAAATATCAGGGGCAGGTAGCCACATCGAAAACAACGCTTCATGCCGGTGCTATCCTCTCATTCAGGATGAGCCGATTTACGAACCTGAATTTTGAGTTTCAACAAAACACAACCGGATTTCCCGGGGAAAATGGAGTTTTGTCCATGGCAACTGCAGGCTTTAATATCAAGATCGGCAAAAGAAGATATACAGCATACGTCCCGGAAGAACTACTAAGCGAACAAAGCTACCGGGAAACATTACAACTTGAGGCAGAAATTAAAAGATTAAAGGAACGGGTAGAAAAGGCAGAAAATAAGCCAAAGACAATAATGGTACATGATACCATTTACATAAATAATCCGGTCAAAAAAAAGACATTCAATCCGGTCAATCCATAACCTAAACGTCCAACTACTGATTTCCGAATCAGAAAAAAATGAAAGAGTGATGAAAAGCATAAAGAAGAATATAGACCGACAACCTGCTGTAGCCGGAAAATTCTATCCGGCAGATCCCTCGGACTTAGGAAAAATGCTCGACAATCTTTTTGAAGAAGCGTCAGCTAAAGAATGTGAGCACGTAAGAGCCATTATCAGTCCTCACGCAGGATATGTCTTTTCAGGAAAAACGGCGGCATCAGCATTTAATCAGATAGACGGAGAAGTAACCTATAAACGGATTTTTCTGTTAGCATCTTCTCACCATGTCAGTTTTGACGGGGCATCCGTCTATTGCGAAGGTGATTTCGTAATGCCTTATGGAAAAGAGATTGTAGATACCATTTTCGGAGAAATGCTGACCGAACGTTTTCCGGCTGTTTTCACTAATGACCCAACAGCCCACGTTAATGAACACAGTATCGAAGTACAGCTTCCATTCCTGCATCACGTGATGAAAACCTGCTACCGGATTGTTCCCATTATCATCGGCACCTCCAATCCAGAGACCTGTAAACGCATTGCTGCAATACTTAAGCCCTACTTCAACCCCAACAATCTGTTTGTAATCAGCACTGACTTTTCTCACTACCCCGCCTATTCAGATGCCATGAAGGTGGATGAATTGACTCAGAAAGCAATACTCTGCAACGATCCGGATATTCTAATGGCAACCCTCAGGGACAATAGCCGCAAGCATATTCCCAACCTGGCAACTTCGCTTTGCGGGTGGACATCAGTATTGACTTTGCTCGACATGACGACCCACAATGATGCTTTAGAACTAAAGTCAATCAATTATACCAATTCAGGAGACGCGAAGTATTATGGAGAAAAAAGCCAGGTAGTCGGTTATTGTGCGATGGTTGTTACGGATAAGAAAACAGAAAAGTCAGAGTTTAAGTTATCCGAATCGGAGAAAACGACATTATTGAAGATCGCCAGAAAAACAATTGAAGAGCATCTGAAAGGAAAGAATCCGGAGACTGAACAAGAGAGCGATCTTTCGCCTTCCCTGAAAGAATATTGCGGGGCATTCGTCACCCTGCATGAAAAAGGTCAACTGCGCGGATGTATTGGCAAATTAATTAGCAACAGTCCTCTACATGAAACGATTCGGGATATGGCCATCTCCTCCGCCTTTCACGATTACCGGTTTATGCCTTTGAATGCGCATGAACTACCTCATATCGATATTGAAATATCCGTTCTTTCACCTTTAAAGAAAATCGACGATATCAAGGAGATTCAAATGGGCAGACACGGTATCCTGATTGAAAAAGGACACCGTTCCGGGGTATTTCTTCCACAGGTAGCGACAGAAACCGGTTGGAGCAAAGAGGAATTCCTTGGCCATTGTGCCCGTGACAAAGCGGGATTGGAATGGGACGGTTGGAAATCAGCAAACATTTACATCTTTACCGCTACCGTCTTTGGCGAAAAGCTGATTTGAAAATGGAAGATTCGAAAAAAATAGCAGGCAGAGGGGTTACCATCTGCCTGCTATTTTTTCATTGCAATAACTGCATTTCCCAGCCTCCATTTTATTCAGGGAAATAAAATACCCGAGGCGCTCAACCAGCAACTTCCGGCAGGAGGGACAGTAAGTGTTTTCGCCATGCACCTCAGGCATATTCCCGATATAAACGAACTTCAAACCGGTACGTTCTGCGATTGCTTTAGCCTCAATCAACCTGTATTCCTCTGTAGGAGCTAGATCATGTAATTTGTAATTCGGAAAAAAGCGACTAAAATGAAGTGGTGTATCGGTGAAATCATTTTCAACAAGCCATTTACACATCTTCTCTATCTGATCAATACCATCGGTATATCCGGGGATTAACAGATTGGTTATTTCTAACCAGACTCCACTTTCCTTTAACAGGTTCAGGGTGTCAAGCACAGGCTGTAAACGGGCGCCATCCAGCTTCCTATAAACCTCTTCATCCAGACATTTTAGGTCAATATTAGCGGCATCCAGATAAGGAATCAGCTCCTGCATCGGACAGGTATTGATGTAACCGTTGGATATCATGACAGTCTTTAGCCCCTTTTGGTGGGCTATCTTAGCTGTGTCAAGCATATATTCGAAGAAAACCGTCGGCTCGGTATAGGTGAATGCGATCATTTCGGTATGACGTCCTATTGCCTCCTCCACAAGTTTTTCAGGTGGAAGGTCATAATGGTCCAGTTGTGATGGCGAAGCTTGTGAAATTTGCCAGTTCTGACAATTAAGACAACGGAAATTGCATCCGGCAGTTGCCAGTGAAAATATTCTCGACCCCGGATAGAAGTGAAAAAGCGGTTTTTTCTCTACCGGATCCACAGCTAAAGAACAGGGATTTCCATAAGCCCGGGTGTATAAATGTCCGCCGTGATTTTCCCGCGTGCGGCAAATTCCGGTTTTCCCGTCTGCTATCACACAATTGTGCGGACAAAGATGGCATTGCACCCGTCCATCCACCAAAACCTCCTGATACAATGCCAGGCGACTCCATTTATCCAAAGTTGCTGTCTTCATGGTTTATCTGTTTTCTCTAAAACAATGCACTTTGGAAAAAAGTTAGAGCCTGTTTAAATTTTATTGCAATACTTTTTCAGGACTATTTGAGGTAGATTTTTTGCTTTCCTTTCGCAGATTTAGCGGGCTAAACCAAGAAAGGAAAGTGAAAATACGCCCAAAAGAGACTAAAAAAGGAGCAAAGAAAGGAGACTCTCTCCTTTATGATAATGTTTCGGTAAAATTTAAACAGGCTCTTAGTCTCCTCACATTATTAAACGACTGTTTTTGAAACTGTTTTCCTGAAATAATCACAAACACCGGTCAGTCCGCATTGCTCACATTTTGGTTTACGCGCCTGGCAGACATATCTACCATGTAAAATAAGCCAATGATGGGCAATCGGAAGCAACTTCTTCGGAAAGTACTTAACCAGGGTCTTTTCAGTTTCCAATGGCGTTTTTGAGTTTTTAGTCAGGCCGATCCGGTTCGATACCCTGAAAACGTGTGTATCGACAGGCATGGCCGGATTGTCAAATGCCACCACCTGCATTACATTGGCCGTTTTTCGTCCCACTCCCGGAAGTTTCACCAACTCTTCGGGTGATTGGGGAACCTCACCATTGTATTTTTCCATCAATATTTTTGCCATCCCGACCAGATATTTCGATTTACTGTTGGGATATGATACGCTTCGGATATACTCAAACACCACTTCGGGGGAGCTAGCCGCCATAACCTCCGGAGTAGGAAAATCCTGAAACAGCTTCGGAGTTATCATATTCACGCGTTTGTCGGTGCATTGGGCTGAAAGAATAACAGCCATCAGTAACTGAAATGGGTTCTCATAGTGCAACTCTGTTTCAGCGACAGGCATAGTCTGTTCAAACCACTCTATCACACGTTTATAGCGTTCTTTCTGGGTCATTTATCCATTATTTGAAATAGAAAAGTAAAGAAATAAAGAATCAGCGATTTATAAAAGCCCTGGCAGATAAAGAATATCCTGACACCTTCAATTTAGAAATAAACTGTTCAACATCAAAATTCAGCATATCGCACAAAACATTTGTATTTATCCACCTTAAAACTGAACCAAGCACACTCTGAGGCGTTGAATTTTGTACAGGAACAAATAAATCAATTCATTAAATCTACAACTATGGCAACAGTAAACACTTATCTGACCTTTAACGGCAACTGCGAAGAGGCTTTCAATTTCTACAAATCAATCTTCGGTGGAGAATTCACAACCCTGCAACGGTTTAAAGACTTGCCTTCGGAACATAATATTCCGGAGGATGAAGGCGAAAAAATCATGCATATCTTCTATCGCTTTAGTAAAGAGACCTGCCTGATGGGGTGCGATTCTTCGAGCATGTTTGGCGAGGCTACAATCGGGGACAACTTCTCGCTTTCGGTCAGCGTGGATAATGACGACGAGTGCACCCGCATCTTCAATGCACTGGCTAAAGGAGGAGAAATAACGATGCCTTTACAGAAAGTATTCTGGGGAGCATTATTCGGCTCATTGACGGACAAATTCGGAATCAACTGGATGATAAGCCACGAAACGCCAAAGGCTTAAGCGGGTTTCTTTTAAATATAAAGAGCACGAAGATTTAATATCCTCGTGCTCTTTGTGTTATCAACGGCCCGGTTTAATATTCGAGCAGTTGTATATTTTCGGCAAACGCATACCTCTGAAGTAAATCCACAGCAAAACCGGCTGCTTCATTTAATCCTTCTTTCCCGCTGAATCCGTTTATCAGCATCAGCAGCTTCGTGGTTCCCGGGGAAATCTTTGTCCGCTCTTCGTCGCTGGTCGGAGTCCCGATACCACCAAGTTCATCCCGGTAAACCGGTAGTCCTTCGATATTCAGCAATCCTCTGCCAATACCTTCAAACATCTCTTCTGCCTCCCCTACTCCGAAGGTCAGATTCCCAACGACCCGGTCGGCATCAAATCCACCAATCGAATAACCGGTCCTGAGCGAAACCAGATTAATCAGGTCAACCAACGTATTTATCTTATAGAGACCTAAACCTCGTAACAACCGCCGGTGCAACGCTTCTGCCGATGGGCGATAACGATTGGGATCTTTTCCCAGTGCTTTATACGCCTGACGGGTAGCTGCAATCGTCGGTATTTTGTTGACCTGTTCTATTTTCAGGCTCTGACTCAGCTCATTTTCAAAGGCTTCAATCTCCTCCCAAAGCGGCGTACACTCTTCTGTATTGTGAACATTACAAGAGATCGCTATTCCCGCAAACCGGGGACAAGCTGTGCGAATCGATTCCGAGAGGGTGATTGAAATCATACAATTGCCAATTTCTCAATTACTGCCAGTTGATTCTTCAATGGATTGGAATACATTTCCAACAATTTACTTCTGAGAAATTCCACATCCTTATTGGGTAAATCTATCTTATCAATCTGACCGGCAATGTATTCTTCAAACACGTTCTTTTCTTCAGCCGTATATTTGGCGGCAAAAGCATTTGTTCCTTCCAACCAGTCCAAAGCCACATAGTTGCCTGAGAAAATCTTGTAGTTGGCGTGAATTTCATCGTCAATGGCGGTCACCACATCCTGAAGCAATTCCGATTTTGACTTTCCGGTTGGAATTTGTTCCAGAATACGGTTAATCGGCTCACCCAACTGGAAATGGATATGTCCTTTTTGTCCGAAAATACCGGTTTCCATGTTCAGCAGGTCATCTGCCTGGCATTTTTTAAATTCAGGATTGTCCCGTTTTTGTTGAAATTCTTTCGCTTTGAGGTAATCGCAAGGGTCGTATTCGTATGAGAGGGAAAGCGGTACGATATTCAACGCTATCACGTTTGACAGGAAGTCACTGTCTCCGCCCATACTGAGCATTTTAATCAGGCTCTCCTGTGTCTGGTCATTCGCATCTTTCGCACGACCTTCTCGTTGGGCAATCCACACCATCTCTTGTTTTACCGTAATAGCATGGTGGATGTAAGCCGAAAGCTTTTGTGATGAGGTCATCATCTGACGGACTGAAACCCCGCGTTTTACGATAAAGCTTTTATTCAGGCGAACCAGGTTTTCAATCCAGGGAAATACCAGCAGGTTATCGCCAATCGCAATTTCACATCCGCGCAAGCCTTTATCCAGCAACAAGATACTCAATATGGCAGAATCCAGGATAATATCCCGGTGGTTGGAGATAAAGGTACAGCTGTCCATTTCGAGAAGTTTATCGAAACCTTCGCCAACCAGCCCTTTCGATGAATGGTTCACCAGCTTCCACACCATCGGTGAAGAAATCTTCGACTGGAATTCATCCTTGCTGTTGAATTGTTTCAACTGTTTGGCCAAATCCTCAATATTCACTTCAGGCAAAACATATTTTACCGCACGGATAAAACGTTCTTCCTTTAGCAATGCCTCAATAATGGCAGGAACCTCTTCGTCATGAAAAGGTCTTATATCTTCAAAATCATGGCTCATAGTTCGTTTTCGATTATATCAGTCATTACATCCTTGATATCCAATCCGGCAGCTTTCACCTGTTGCGGGATAAAGCTGGTCGCAGTCATGCCCGGAGTCGTATTTACTTCCAGCAAATAAACTCCGTTTTCCGAAATAATATAATCGGCACGGATAATGCCTTTACAACCTAAAATATCGTAAATCTGAGATGTCCGGTTTTGAATCAATGAAGTAAGTTCAGCTGAAATACGGGCCGGTGTAATCTCTTCCGCCATAGAAGCGTTGTATTTGGCTTCGTAGTCGAAGAATTCGTTTTTGCTGACCACTTCAGTAATCGGGAATACGACAGCTTTTTCTTTCGTTTTATAGCAACCGCAGGTCACTTCCGTTCCCGAAATAAACGATTCGATAATCACCTCTTCGCCTTCACCGAAAGCATTGGCGATGGCTTGCTGCATTTCGCCCGCCTCCTTTACCTTGGAAACTCCAAAGCTTGAACCGCCGACGTTTGATTTCACAAAGCAGGGCAATCCCACTTCAGCGATGATTGCTTCGGTAGCCAATACCTCTCCTTTGCGCAGGTGGACAGCGTTTGCCACCTGGATGCCGTATCCGCTGAGGTAGCGGTTACAAACGTATTTGTTGAAAGTTATGGCAGCAGCCAATACCCCACAACAGGAATAAGGAACGCCTACCAGTTCGAAATACCCCTGCAAGATACCGTTTTCACCCGGAGTCCCGTGAATGGTGATATAGGCAAAGTCAAATTTCGTTTTCACGCTATCTTGCGTAAAGCTGAAATCATTTTTATCTACAGGCAATTTTGTCTGCTCATTGATAACCACCTGCCACTCGCCACCGATAATGGTCACGACATACAGGTTATATTTTTCCGAATCAATAAAGGTGCTCAGCCCCTGAGCACTTTTCATCGAAACGACCCATTCCGATGAGTCGCCTCCGGCCACAATGGCAATGTTCTTTTTCATCTCAGTTTTATTAATGTCTTATTATAGAAGTCCTTCAGTTAAATAAGGGAACCGAATGAGATTCAATAATTTCAGGATATATAAGGGTTAACTCAATTACACTTCCCGGTTAGCGGTATATACCCGCCAACGCTCCACCAGATAACGCATATCATCGGGCACTTCCGAATCGAAATTCATCTCTTCGCCTGTACGGGGATGGATGAATCCCAACGTTTTGGCATGCAGGGCCTGTCGCGGACAAACCTCAAAACAGTTTTGTACAAACTGTTTGTATTTTGCAAATGTCGTTCCCTTCAGAATTTCATTTCCGCCATAACGTTCGTCGTTGAATAGCGTATGACCGATATGCTTCATGTGCACACGGATTTGATGCGTGCGCCCGGTCTCCAGGCGGCATTCCACCAAGGTGACATAACCAAGCCGTTCGATCACCGAATAATGCGTAACGGCATGTTTTCCATAATCCCCATCAGGAAAGACGATCATCTGCTGGCGATCCTTTAAGCTGCGGCCAATATTTCCGGTAACGGTACCATCATCCTTAGTCACAGTTCCCCAGACCAGTGCGACATAACGACGCTTGGTGGTTTTGTTGAAAAACTGCAGTCCCAGATGCGATTTAGCTTCCGGTGTTTTGGCTATCACCAACAGGCCCGAGGTATCTTTATCAATCCGGTGCACCAATCCCAGTCGCGGGTCACCGGCATTAAAGGCCGGATGATCCTTGAAATGGTAAGCCAGTGCATTCACCAGCGTTCCGGAATAATTTCCGTGACCGGGATGCACGACGAGGCCCGGCGGTTTATTTACCACCATCAGGTCATTATCTTCGTAAACTATGTCTAAGGGAATATTTTCGGGAATGATCTCGATTTCACGGCGCGGAGTAGCCATCACGATCGTGATCACATCAAGGGGTTTCACCTTGTAATTGGACTTCACGGGCTTGCCGTTAGCCAAAATATAACCCGCATCAGCCGCATTCTGGATGCGGTTGCGGGTAGCATTTTCTATGCGGTCGACGAGAAACTTGTCGACACGGAGAATCGTCTGACCTTTATCGGCTACAAAACGGAAATGTTCATACATCCCCGTCTCATCGACCTGTTCTTCTGATTCTTCCTCTATTTCATCTATATCTTCAAAAAGATCTTCTTGCATTAAAACCAGGATTCTTCACTGTTTTCCACTTTTTCGACCGGTTCTTGCTTGGTCGAGTCGGAATCGATCGGTTCATTTCCATCACCGACATTCAGGGTTAGGCTCGCCCCCATAGGCAATCGTTGTCCGGGGAACACTTTGGCGCCTTTGAAAAATACATCGACTACCAAATCTTTATATTGAGAGGGTACTTCCACCACTTTCGTTACCGTAAATCCCATAGCCGTAAGCGTAGCTGTAGCCTGGCGGGTAGATTGGTCACGCACATCCGGAACCGGCACTTTTTTTGCCACGGAGGAATTTATTGATAAAAAGACGATTCGTCCTTCTTTCACATGCGATTCTGCGGCCGGAATTTGCTCCAGGACAGAGCCCGGTTTTTTACCTTTAATATAAACCGAGTCAATAACTTCGAACCGCAAATGCTTGTTTTTCAAAACATCAGCGGCTTCATCCACCGTATACCCTCTCAAATCAGGTACTACGATCGACTCATTGTGATGAGTATAAAACCGCAACCAGATAATCAGCAGGATAATCAACAGGGCAAATACCGCAACTCCTTTCAGTATGGTTTTCAGATAAATATTTTGAAGCAGACCGTGGGCAGATTTCTTCTTAACCTCCATAATGGCAATAATTTAGCAAAGCGTGGCGAAATTACATAATAATTCTCAATCTAAGAGCCTGTTTAAATTTTATTGCGATACTTTTTCCGGACTATTTTGAGGTTGATTTTTTGCTTTTCTTCCACAGATTTAGCGAGCTAAATCAAGGGAGATAAGTAAAAAACAGGGCCAAAAGAGACTAAAAAAGGAGCAAAGAAAAGAGCCAACTCTCTTTTATTGGAATTTTTCGGTAAAATATAAACAGGCTCTAAGGCTTTAGCCGCCGAATAATTCGCATTAATTCAACTACTCCCTGTTTGCCAAAAACAAAAAAAGTAAAGACTCCCCTTATGGAAAACCTTTACTTTCTTATGTAATATCCTCTAAAGAGACTTATTATCCGTTGTATTCGTCAGATACAGTCAGTTTTTTTCTGCCTCTTGCACGACGTGCAGCCAATACTCTGCGGCCATTAGCGCTAGCCATTCTGGTACGGAAACCGTGTTTGTTTTTTCTTTTTCTGTTTGAAGGTTGGAATGTTTGTTTCATCGCCGTATTTTATTATTGTTATTTCGCTTAATGAATTTCGGTCGGCAAAAATACCCACTTTTTTTCTATTTACAAAGTGTTGTTGGTTTTTTGGGGCAAACTTTTTTCTTTTTCGGCGATTTTCGATTACTTTTGCGCCAAATATTAGAAACTTAATTCATTAGTACTACAGAATTTTATGGCAACTACTGCAGATTTCAGAAACGGCATGTGTATCGAATACAACAATGGTCTCTATTTTATCATTGAATTCCTGCACGTGAAACCTGGAAAAGGCGCCGCTTTCGTCCGCACTAAACTTAAAAACGTACAAACCGGCCGTGTTATTGAAAACACCTTCAACTCGGGTGTGAAAGTAAACGAAGTTCGTATCGAGCGTCGTCCGTACCAATATCTTTACAAAGATGATATGGGTTACAACTTTATGAACAACGAAACTTTCGAGCAAATCACTATCGATGAAAATATCATCAACGGTGTGAAATTCCTGAAAGAAGGCGAAATCGTAGAGGTGGTAGCTCACGCTGAAAACGAAACTGTTCTTTACGCTGACGTGGCTACTCAGGTTGTTCTTGAAGTAACTTACACTGAACCAGGCCTGAAAGGTGACACTGCAACCAACACATTGAAACCTGCAACTGTGGAAACAGGTGCTGAAGTTCGTGTACCGTTGTTCATCGAAACCGGAGAAAAAATCAAAATCGACACCCGCGACGGTTCTTATATAGAGCGCGCGAAATAATCTTTCGGAACAACACATCCCATATATAAACGGGGAACGGAATCAGATTTCGGTCCCCGTTTTTTGTTATATGTAAAAGGGTTCTCTCTTTTTTGTGCTATATTTGAATCTCAGATAACCCGCAAAACACTTAGCCATGCAATTCTCGCTCATAATCCCCGTATATAATCGTCCGCAAGAGGTGGACGAACTGCTGGAAAGCCTGACACAGCAAACCTTCAAAGACTTTGAAGTAATTGTCGTGGAAGATGGATCAAGCCTCACCTGCCGCGATGTGGTAAAAAGATACGAAGCACAGCTGAAGGTCTTCTACTTCATCAAGCCCAATTCCGGACCCGGTGCTTCACGAAACTACGGGGCGGAGTATGCCAATGGCGATTACCTGATTATTCTTGACTCAGACTGCATCATTCCGCCCTATTACCTGACCGAGGTATATATGGAACTGAGCAACAATCCCTGCGATGCGTTTGGCGGTCCGGATCGTGCACACGATTCATTTACCCGCATGCAGAAAGCGATCAACTACGGCATGACCTCATTCTTCACCACCGGAGGTATCCGCGGCGGGAAGAAGCAATTGGACAAGTTCTATCCGCGCAGCTTCAACATGGGCATCCGGGCTGACGTATTTAACAAACTGAACGGCTTTTCCGACATGCGATTCGGAGAGGACATCGACTTTAGTATCCGCCTTTACAAAGCGGGATGCAAAGTACGCCTTTTCCCCAAAGCGTGGGTATTTCACAAACGCCGTGTGGATTTGCGCAAATTCTACAAACAAGTCTATAACTCCGGGATTGCCCGTATCAACCTTTACAAAAAATACCCGGAATCACTCAAAACGGTCCACCTTCTGCCGGCTGTCTTTACGGTGGGAACGCTGTTCCTGGTTCTTTGCAGCATTTTCTGCATTTACAGCCTGATTCCTATTGCGCTTTATTGCCTGCTGATTTTGCTGGACGCAACCATTTCCAACAAAAGCTTTATCGTTGGCCTGTTAGCTATTCCGGCGGCATTTACACAGCTTTTCGGATACGGATTCGGCTTCCTGAAAGCTGTATGGCAACGAATTATCCGGGGTCGGAATGAGTTTAATGCCTTCGAGAAGAATTTCTATAAGTAAAAACGTCAAAGAGCTTTCCGGAAAAATACCTCTGGGTACTCTTTTCTGATGTTTTAAAGCAAAAAAATCCGCAGTAACTGTGAATCAAACGATTCCAGTCACTGCGGATTTTTCTATTATGTCAATAATCAGCAGCCTCGTTACCCAACCAGTTACACATCCACCGTATTGGATGGCTTTTCACCCTCTGCGTTTGAGGCAAACAAGCTGGCCAAGAAAGGATCTCAACTTTAGAACACCATTATATATGCCCTGACATTCGTTGCAATCGTTGGTTGATTCTCCGTAACCTGAACCTTTCTATGTATTTAATCAGCTTCCGTAGCAAGTCGCAATACAGAGCGATGTAAAACAGAGCAGCGGATAGCCAGATAAACAAGACGTTGAACAAAGGGGTCGGAATTGTAATACCATACAATATTTTTACCGGAGAGTAAAAATGCGCCCGGCCCCAATCCGATGACGGTAGCTGGTAAACAGGATCGCGCTTTTGTATAAAACGATCGCCTGTGTACCTGATCTCGTTAAACTCGTCTTTTTTCAGAAGGACAGATGACAACGCGTCATTATAATATTGTTCTTTAAACCGAAACAGAGCGTCGTTACCACCCAGTTTCACGGCAAGTTTATTTAATTCAACATCTTTCTGGCTGCGATATACTTTGTATTGATCATTCAGTATTTGCTTTGCATTCGTCAACGCTGTTTTAAGCCCATTGTAAGTGGTTTTATCATAGTTGTCCAGCCCTACATTAAATGTACTTTTCATTGTCGGGAATTCTCTTTCGATCTTCTCAATCTCTGATCCGATCACTTTTACATCATGGTTCAGAGAAAACACGTCTTTTGACTCCAGTTCCTGTTTACAGTTTTCGTTCAACGACTCAAGTTCGGGGATAAGGGATGAAGCAATGAAAGTAGTCTGACTCATGCCTCTTTCCTGATCATATAGTTTTGATTCGTATTTGTTGTTCATAAATTGATTTACCGACAGAGCTTCGAAAGCCCAGCGTGAAGTCATCATATCACCAATCACCGGTACATATTGCTCTGAGGAGAAAGAACGGTGCAACTTGTCGAAATTCACAATAACCCCGCTGAACAGGATTTGTGGTACCAGGATTAAGGGTATCAGGATATAAATCGACACCACAGAATTGAGTCCACTACTGATATTTAAACCAAGGATATTGGCAAAGCAGGCGGTCGAAAATAAAATGGCCCAGTAGCTGAATGTAAGACCCTGAATTTCAAGGATTGAATTTCCGATCAAAACGAACAACAGGGACTGAATAGCCGAAATAGTAAAAAGGATCACTATCTTACTGCTTAAATAGCTAAACCGGCTCAGGTTCAGGAATTGCTCCCTTTTTAGCAGTTTCCTGTCTTTGATTATCTCTTCGGCACTTACGTTCAACCCCAGGAACAATGCCACCACCACACTCATAAACAAGTAAGCGGGCAGGTTTTCATTTTTGCTGAATACGTAGGCATTGGGATCAGAGGCTGTTCCTGCAATGAATTTGGTAAAAAAGCCAAGTATCACGGCCAATACAGGAGCTTCAAGCAGATTTATCAACAGGTATTGCTTATCCTTGATCTTCGCCAGTGTATCGCGCATGATGAAGGTCTTGAATTGATTAAACCTACCCGGTATATTGTAAAGGTTTGCAGGCAATTTCTCTTTTTTCTGCTTTAATGCTTTTGATTTCCATGCAAATTTCCTCTCGAAATTCTCAAGGTATAACTGGTACCAATCCTCTGGTTTCACCCGTCGTTTACGCACAGGTTTTCCATTCGGGCCTACAATTCGGGCTTCGATTATCCGGAGTGGTTGCTCTGTTTTAACATTACCGCAAACATTACACTCGCGTTCTTCGGCATTGACATAGTGTGCCTGTTTTTTAAAATATACAATGGCATCCATGGGGTTGCCGTTATATATAATATGTCCCCCTTTATCAATGATTAAAAGCTTGTCGATTAGCTTGTAAAGATCGGATGAAGGCTGATGTATATTGATGATTACCAAACGGCCTTTTAAGGTCTGTCTTTTCAGCAGGACGATGACTTTTTCCGAATCCATGGAAGACAAACCGGAAGTGGGTTCATCTACAAACAATATAGAGGGCTCCCTGATCAACTCAAGGGCAATATTAAGCCGTTTGCGTTGACCACCGCTCAGGACTTTCCTTAACGGGTTTCCAACGACAAGATCACGGGCTTCCACCAGATCAAAGTCTGACAGCGCTTTTTCGACCAGTTTAACGATACCATCATGATCGATATGACTGAAACACAATTTGGCATTGTAATAGAGGTTTTCAAATACGGTCAGCTCCTCAATCAACATATCATCCTGAGGGACAAACCCGATAACACCCTGTAGTTTGCCGGATTCAGCGTGCAGATCATATCCATTGACGGAAATGGATCCATTACTTAATTTATAACTTCCGTTTAAGACATTGAGCAATGTTGATTTCCCGGTTCCGCTTCCCCCCATGACAGCCACCAACTGACCTGACCGGCCTCTGAAGCTAAACTTATGGATACCAATCTGGGTAGCGTTGAATTTGTATTCGATATCAATAGCCCTATAGATAATCTTGCCTTTATCTTCCCGATGAATAAACTTTTCAGCTATTGTACCATAATACACCGGTGGCATCAGCGATGTCTTAATGATCGAACCGGCATTTAACAGATAAGCCCTATCCTGCTCCATCATGGTTCCGTTCATATAGAGGTTTCGGGGGCCACTGTATCTGAAAAAGAATGAATTGGTGCTTCTGACGTGCAATACCCAAACCAAGACCTGTTGAGGTGGGTTGTAAATATGTTTTATCCCTACGAGAGGCAACTCTTTATTCCCGGAAATCAATAACAGTGCAGCTTTGTCTGACACTTCTTCGGGACGCTTCAGAATGAAGTCATTGATATTTCTGTAATCATTCTCATTGATCTGAAGCTCACGGGCCAGGATACTTACAAAAGCAAGTGCTTGTTCTCCGACCTCTTCATCACTTTTCATGAAGTTAAGGAGCAATCCGATCAAAATGACCCTGGGCTCCTCTTCCATTTCGGCATTCACATGCCTGCTGATCTCCAGAATCTTCAGATACCTTTCACTATTGCTACTTCCTTTTTGTTCATTCTTATCCTGACGTACAGCGCCCTGATATTTATCCAAATAGAAGTCATAACGCTCCAGGTAAGCTTCAACAAATTCTTTGCTGTAATATTTTGAAAGAAAGAAATTCACCAATGAGCGGGTCCTGCCTCTATCATCCGCTTTGATAATATCAGAGAGGAGGGCGAACAATTGCATCAGGGCTTCAAGTAGTGTTTCACTCATAAAGGTAGTTTTGGTATCGCTAATTCAGGACGTGACAGTATAACAAAAAAAAGGAGCCTGTTTCTTTTGCAAGATAGCCCCTTTTATTTTTTTTAATCCCATTTACCGGGATGTATTGAAATTACTCTACTATTTTATTACGCAATTCACTTACAGCACTTTGTATTGAATTCAACTGTTTTTCAGTGATTGCTTTTTCATCAATTGAATCGTAGATTTTTTTCAATGGCTGCAAGTCATCGTATGCCGATTTTACATCCGCATTGTTGGTATTCTTAGCCATCAGGCCTAATAGTTTGTCAAGTGATTTCTTTTGATCAAGAATGATCTTAACCATCTCTACGTTTTTGTAAGTATCTTCAGAAATATGAGTTGCTATATACAATCCCTCAACCCAGCTACCGGCCATGATGATTGTAGACACTCCACTTCTGTCATTTTTCTGCAAATATTTATATGTACTGTAGAATGATTCAGTAATAATTTTCACCAGCTTTTCCTTGTTGTCGCCGCTTTGCTCTATTTTATCAATGATATCAGGATCAATGGCTGAGCTGATGTTGAGTCCTTCAACAAGAACTTTTGACGCCTTCATATAGCTCATAGTTTCCTTCTGCTGGCGATAAGTACTTGCATAGCATAGATCAGCACCATAAACACCCAGGTTCAGGGCCTGACTTCTTTCAGTCAGATACTTATTAACATTTTCCGCAGAATTTGAAAGGGTCAATATATATGCAGCGCCAATACGGTTCAGCATTTCGGTTAATTCAAAGGATGTTGGCATTGGATACACAACCTCCTTGACATCCTTCTCTACTTCTTTTTTATTAACTTTATCTGATGACTGCTGGCGATTATTGCAAGATGACATAAATGCAACGAATGCAAGTATTAATGCTGCAGAGACAGATTTGCTTATTTGTTTTCTCATAATAATTATAATTCAATTGGTTTGCACAAATATAGTAGATTTACTTGAATCCTGTTTTATATGACTTTTAATTTATATCAAATTGCAATTACAGAACAGCCAACCAGGGCATTAAAAAGAATTAATGGAGATCAGAACAAAGAATCATGTCCTTATAATTCATTGATGCCAATAGCCCAACCAAATAACTAAAGGAGGTTATTGGATGCAGAAACAGCAGCGCTGCGAAGTCTCTTTCAACAACATTAAAATGAAAAGCCCCAGTAACTGAAAACGAAGTGATTCAGACACTGTGGCTTTTTCAATAATCCTGTAATCATTGATCCGATAACCCGAAATCCCTACCCTATAAGTGGCACATACACTGTATTGGATGCCTTTTTCCCATCAGCTGTTGTGGCAAACAAAAAGACACATTCAATATCCGCAGCTAACAACTTCGGTAACGTAACCGTTACAGTCCAGTTCTCTTCACTCCCGCGTGGCTGACGTTTTGCATACAATGCTCCGTTTTTTGCCTTCACCAAGACCATTATCACATCATCGGCTGACGAATATGGATAACTCTGATTCGATTCACAACCGAGTGTTAACCCCGCATCTCCCAGAGAGGTTGTCATCACATTTACCGCCGCTAATGAACCTTTAGCAAGTTGCAGTTTTTCGTAGATAAGCGCTGGTGCATCACCGCTGGTATCAATAGCGTTAGGCATGTTCAGATACATAAAAAAGTTATACGGAGAGTACCGTTCGGGACGTACCGGAAACCCGGCATCAATGAAGCCGCCCATCGACTGGTAAAAATCAGCCGTCAGCTTGAAACATGCCCGTTGGAGTTGCTGAGCATCCGTATTGGCATCCTTCCGGTTGAAGGCTTTCGAACTCACCACGTTCTGTCCGCGGTGTACATAAGTGTTGAAGTTAGCCATTGATTTTCTCATCTGGCCGGTCAGGGGATTTTGAGCAATACTCATAATAATTGGTGCCGTCCTCTGTACCCGAAAGCAACGCGCTTTCTTCGTGATTCCGACATTGCAAAATTAGAGCGGCTCAAAATTTGTTTTATGCAAGTTGTAGTACAAGTGGTATGATTTATTTTGTAACTAACTGATTGTATGAACGATAAAAACAAGCACCAAATAGGGTATTTCAAGGATGTATTATATAGAATGCCCGATACCGGGTATAAAGCCAGAGTATCTATTCCCCCTATACCTTACTCAATTCTTCAATCATAGCCCTACGATTCGAATATTGTTTTTTCAGGCTATCAATTACAGCATCTGTAACGTCTCGTTTACCCATATTCACTACACGTTTGAGATACCCGGCCATCTGCCTGTAATGATCGCGGCTGGTCGCATGTTTTAATTCATTATGAATCAATGTCGTGTAATATGTAGCCAATTCATTGACATATCGGGGCAATAAATATTTCTCAACATGCTCCAGATGATAGAATGTAATATTTTCACTCAGGAAATTAAACAGCTCTTCCCATCGTTTTTCCGTAATAAAGACCTCCGAAATCTGATAAAACTCTATCCATCTTCTCTTTTTCGCATCCACAATAAGCCTATCCACAAAACTGTTCCATTCTGAAGTTTCGACCAGCTTTTTCATCAGAGCAAAATATTCCTTTCCGGGACGTCTGCCTTTATTCAGAAACTGATACCTGGCCAACTCAATGATTTTATCCCGGTTCTTACATTTCTCATAAATCTCCAATTGCATCTCCCGCCATTGAGTGACTAACCCCGGTTTTTCTTTTTCGTCGTATTGGATTCCATCTTCAGCTATCTTGAGCGCCTTTTCGTAATCCTTTCCGGCTATCAGGTTATTGATAATTTCAGTTCGAAAATCAGACATATTGATATGAGCCTGCATAAAGGCCTCAACATCTGACTGTATCCCCTTTTTCTTCAACAATTGCAGACGGAGCTTTGTGGCTTGTTCAAAATTCCAATCCCACGATTCCCCATTGGGTTTAACTGATTGCAAAATCTGATCAATCCGGTCATACTCTTCCTGAGTAGTTTGCAGCTCAATCGCAAGATTAATCATTCCCAAATGCCAATCCCAGCCATCGAAAAGTTTCTTTTCAAATGCATCCAGAGCATAAGTGAACAACTCTTTTCGTAATGGCTCATCCCTGTTTTCACGGATAATCTGATGAAGTAAATCCATTGCCTGCTCTATTAACCCTCCAACGTCACCACCGCTATCATCCACATATTGTAATGCTGCCACCATTTCCTCAAGAAGAGCCTGAGCCATATACATAGCAATGCGATATTCCCCCTTGTTGATCATCTTTTCTGCCAGCCCCTCCAGTTGATCAATCTCCCCGGTCGCTTCACTAATGCTGTAATAGTCTATAAAACCGGATCTATCCGCATGTGAATTCATCACTTCCCGGATTTGTTTCACGTACAATTCCTTCGATGCAGACTCTGTCAAATCACTATACCGGGCTATAAACATATCCCTGAACGAACGGTCATTTTGGCATTGTTCATAAATTACCTTTTTTAGTTCGTCATGTGACAGTTTCGTCAACAGCTCTTCTATCTGGTCTGTCTTACTTTTGGGTTTGGGCTGCGACTTCGTTTCTTTCGGATTCTCAACCGGCAATTCGATCGTCAAATCGTTTTCTCTCATATAATAGAGACATGCGACCACATGTTTACAAACAGGGCCATCGTCGTAAGGGCAGTCGCACTCCCAATCAACTAACAAACCGCTTTTGGTCTTTAAAGAAACCTCATATTCATTATCAGAGCCATCGACCAACGCTAAATATTCGTCCGGACCGTCTTCTTCAAATGCGATTATCTTATCATCGTTGAAATATACCAGACCCCGTTTTACGATTTTAGGATCAATAAATTGTTCGAATTCGTTTAGTTTTATTTCCATATTGTCCATATTTGGCTAAAGCCAATTGTTTTTTTATCTATTGGAATGGCCTAAAGGCCAATCCTATTCATGAATAAAAATTATTCATCCTTGAATCTCTGGAAACCATATTTTTCCATCAACTCTTTATACTCATCATCCCAGCTTTTACGGGTATGATGGCTCTCCTGATTTTTAATATAATCCCTCACCTTATCAAGCATAGATTCAGAAACTGACACTGCAAAATATTCATCCTGCCATTCAAATTTCTCATTCAATAATCCCGATTTATTGATCCAAAATGAAGATTCGCCTTTGATGAGCTGCATGACCTTACGCATAGTTTGGTCGTCTCCCAGGGATACCAAACAGTGGCAATGCTCTACATAACCATTCACAAAATCAATATAGATTCCTTTTTGCTTTGCATTGTCCAGAATGTGTTTCCACATTTTCTTCCGTAAATCCGGGGTATGCAGATAAGGGTGTCTGTTCTTGGTTGACCAGACGAAATGAATATAAACCTTGATGAATGGCATAATATAAAATTCTTTTGGCTAAAGCCGGTTGTAATTAATATCCATTTCGGGAATGGCCTAAAGGCCAATCCTATTCATGAATTGCATCCATTATGAATGGCCTAAAGGCCAATCCTATTCAGAAATCACCTCCTTTGAATTGCCTCCAGCTTTAGCTATTCTTCATTGAATTGCCTCCAGCTTTAGCTGTTCTTCATTGAATTGCCTCCAGCTTTAGCTGGAGGGGAAGGAATTATTCCAATAGGCTTTAGCCTAATTCTTTTATTTCACTTTCTCCCCGCCAACTTCTCCTCCTTCTCCTCCACATAGCTCTCAAAAGCAGTCTTGAGACCATCCAGATAAGGAGTCATATTCTTCTTGCGGGATGTGGCCTTATTGAGTTTACCCTCCGCATCTTTTATTTCCATATTGAAAATCTGCTGAAAGTAATCTATCAGCTCTTTGCGGGTGAGTGGCCTTCCATCTTTACGCTTCAGGGAATCACTTTTATACAGGGCAGCTACCAATTCGAGTAAATCCGTTGCCGAAACATTCCAGTTGTATGGTGTTGAGTCGCCTCCCTGAATAATGACCGGATTGTTTTCAATAGCTTTATGGGTAAGGGCTTTCTTTTCAAGCTCCAGCCTCATCTCCAATCGCTCCCGTTCAAGAGCACATAGTTGAATAAAATTAGGATAATAGACCGGTGAATAGACATATTCGCTCTTCATTTTCCCTGATGATAACTTTGTGGTTTTAAGCTTATCAAATTTAAGCTGCCATTGTTTCAGATCAAAAAGCCGATCATTAATCAGATGTATTTGCGCCAGAGTATCCAACCCTTGCTCGCGACATTCGGCTATCATCTGATCAAAATCAAAACGCTTATCCATTGGCGGCACCAAACCGGATTGTTCTTCTCTCTCTGCTTCCAGACTATCCATTACCTGATCGAAGGTTTTATCAACCATATCGGTAGTTGAATTCCCTGTCTCATAAAAGTCATACAACAAATCATTGTATTCATTAATCAGCAGTTTCAGTTTCAAGAGATAACTGACATCATTTCCCGACTGCATAATCTCCCGGTTCAGATCGTCATCAAAGCCATCCCACTCAACGAGATACTCAAACGAATCAATCAGATAATCATAGATTACATCAACATCCTGATATTCGCGAATATTTTCGACCAACTCACTATAAAAGTTTTCGTACTTTTCTTTGAATCGCTCTTTCGTATATGCTGTTTTTCCTTTTTGAATATCTGATGGATAAGATCCTCCTTCAAAAATATATTGAAAGAACCCGATGGCTCCTTCCATAAAATCACATAGTTCCCTTGCTTTTTCTGTTTTCATCCGATAAATTAATAATCTAAGCTTATTGCTGAAATTAATATTCTAGGTTATAACTCTCTTCTTTAATAATGCCAGTCCTTAAACCAAACATTTCCGACAAATATAGACAATACCTCATTTAATATTCACACTTTCTTTCAAACTTTTCAACACATCGAAATTATATAGATATCATACTGTAATTTGATTTATCATATATATATCATATATCTATCGTATAACTTCAGTATATCTACTATATACTAATATAGGTATATGATATAAGTAGTATTTATAACCTAATCAAGACCGAAAGTAAATTTATTCCTATTTTTACGGTATCTTTATGGAGTGATGTGGATACAACCAGACAGCGTGCTTGCACCTGTCAGCGTTGATATAAGTGCATCAGGACACTTAGCACCTAAAACATAATATATCCTACTGTTACAATGATTCCGCCCCATCCCGATAATTATCGTGACCCTGAAGGGGCTTACACTGTCTGCTAAAAATGGGCAACATAGGATATCAGAGCAAAAAACGCAATATATTAATAGCCTGCACGGCGGAAAAAGTCCCCTTCAGGGGATATAGGGGCGGTGGCGGAGAGTAGTATCAAAAATAATATAACAAACATAATATGGCCAAAGTAAGAGGAGCGATCCAAATGACCGGCAGCGTAAAAGGGGTAAGTTTCTATACCCGCCGGGGTAGTGATGAAGTAATCATGCGCACCAAAGGAGGTATATCCAAAGAAAAGATCAATAAACTGCCTCAATTTGAGAGTGTACGCAACCAGCAAAAAGAGTGGAGCGGCTGTACCAAGTTTGCATCGGGTGTCAGGATGGCTTTCGGTGGTCTTCATAGGCTGGCTGACTATAATGTTTCTTCTGTCCTGAACGGATTGGGGAACAAACTGCAAAAGGTGAACACCACACATGAAAAGGGTCAAAGGCCGGTTTGCCTAGCTCCATTAAAAGAAAAGCTGGATGGATTTAATTTCAACCGGAATTACCCGTTCAACAGCGTGCTACGTATATCAGTCACGTTTGAGATTGACAGGGAGCATCTACAGGCAAAAGTATTTATTCCCCGCATCAATACGGAGATTGATCTGCTCAACATACAGAAACTTCCTTTCTTCCGTGTCATTGCTGCATTGGGTACTGCCTCTGATATCTATTACTTGGAAGAGCTCAACGATTACACCCCGGCAGTGGATGGATTGCATGGCGCTTCGGTGGTCACAAATAGCGCATGGATGACCACAAATACCATTATACCGGAGCAAACCCTGACCGTACAAATGAGTGATAAACAGGTAGCGATGCTGACAGACGATGTTAGCGTACTGCTCAGTATTGCGGTAGAATTTGGGAACGTGGGATTTACCGGTGAACCTGTAGAGGTAAAATATGCGGGGTGCGGGAAAATACTCAAAGTAAAATAGACAATCCGGTAAACCTCTTTCCCTCAAAACTGTTTTTACTGAATAAAAAAGGCTCTATAACGGTTAGTATGAATAGATATCTATTCAGCCTTTCTTTAGGGAAAGAATTTCCCTAAAGAATTTCGTGGGATAATTTAGGCCAAACTCTATCTAAATAATTTTAGCCACGAAACGTAGTTCGACGCAGTCAATGCACGAATTAAAACACAGTATATAACCTTTTGGTAATCAAGTGAAATGGAAATCGAAGTTTCACGAATCTTTTTTCATTACTGAAAAAAGATTAGACATATTACTTATTCGTGGATTAACTTCGTTGATTTTCAATTCGTGGCTAAATAATTATGATTGTAATACCTTCAATACATACCCATACAAACCGTTATAGAGCCATAAAAAACGATTTTCTTATGCAAGAATTCTGGAACGAAAGATACAGCAGCAATGAGTTTGCTTACGGAGAGAGGCCCAATGAATACCTACGGGCGAAACTGAAAGGCATTCAGCCCGGTAAGATTCTATTTCCGGCAGAAGGGGAAGGCCGAAACGCAGTGTATGCAGCAACCCTTGGATGGCAGGTTTCGGCATTTGACCTGAGTGAAGAGGGCAAGAAGAAAGCCGAACTATTGGCGCAAAGACACCTTGTGCAAATCAATTATCAAACCGGAGAATTCAGTTTACACGATTACCCCGCGGAATCGTTCGATGCGGTTGGGTTGATATATGCCCATTTCCCGGCTGAAAAAAGATCCGAATACCACCAAACAGCAGATCGTTGGTTGAAAAAAGGAGGTCTGGTCATCCTGGAAGGATTCAGCAAAAAACATCGCCAGTTTAATGAAGCGGATGAAAAAGCGGGTGGCCCACGGGATGAGCGAATGCTCTTCTCTCTGGAGGAAATCAAATCGGATTTCCCTAACTACCAGATTATCGAGTTATGCGAAACGGAGACAATCCTGCATGAAGGGTTGTATCACAACGGTAAAGCGGCTGTAATTCGGTTTGTGGGGAGGAAAATGTAGATGCCAAAATGATTTACAATTGAACTATTTACCATTGACAATCCACTCAATATTTACCATTTAAAAATTTACAATTGACAATCTAGAATACGCAAAATCGCTCAAACAGTAAATTGCAACTGGCTAAATTGTAAATCCCGTTATTTTTTTAGTCTATGTTTTTTTGTTACTTTTTTGCGCCAAAAAAGTAAAAGAAGAAAAGGGGAATTAGTAAACTGGTGAATTTGAGGATTAGAAAATTGGAAGACTGTATCTTATCGAAAGCGGCTACGAATAGGGTCAATACATGTAAAAATATTTTTGAACCAGAGCTCCTGATGTAAGAGATAACTTTTCGGGTGTTGCGGTTTTTAACCGCAATTATATACGATGAAAATCAGCGGTTAAATCCGCGATAGCTATCGGGACGCTGCACCCGAAAAGGCCTACCATAACTTACACTTTTTACCGTCTAAAAGATTTGTCATTTTGCTAATTGGCAGGCCCCCATCATTATTTTCATTTCCTTAATTGTTTTAATCATCTTCATTTCTTTCACTATCTTACTCCTCTTCATTCTTCATTCTTCATTCTTCATTTTTTTAATTGTCTTAATTACTTTCATTCCCTTAAATCTCTTCCTTAATCAACGCGTCAAGCGGCATGAAGCCGCTGCTCGCCAACACCCCCCTGACGGAAACTCAATGATTCATCTGATATTCCGTAGGGGAAATATTCAACACCTCCTTGAAACACTTCGAATAATAAGATGGTGAGGTAAAACCGCACCGATAGGCAATTTCACTGATGGTGAGATTCTTTGCAGCCAGAAGCGGCAATGACTTCTTGATTTTATAGCTTTTGAAAAACTCACTTGGAGAATAGCCGGTTATCTCTTTTATCTTACGGTACATATGAATCCGGGACAAACCAATTTCCTGGCTTACCTTCTCTATGCTAATGTCGCTTTCACTGAGATTATCGTCAAGTACAGCGCACACCTTCTTGATAAACAGCTTATCGGATGAATCCAGCTCCACATCGGCATAACTTCCAAAGAATTCATTCTTGAAATAACTTTTTATCTGCTTCTTCAGAGACAAGAGATTCCTGATTTTCAGTTGAAGTTGTTTGGTATTGAATGGTTTGGACAGATAATCATCTGCTCCTAATGAAAGGCCGTTGATCATCTGCTCTTCACCGGTCAGGGCCGTAAGCATAATGATGGGAATATGGCTGATGGCTAAATCGGATTTTACCGTTTTACAAAATTCAAACCCATCCATTTCGGGCATCATGACATCACAAACAATCAGGCTGACTTCATTGTCGCGTAACACCTGAAGCGCTTCCTTTCCATTGGTAGCAATCTGGACGTTATACTCCTGCCGGAATGTGGTTTTAAGATACTCACGCAGATTATCATCATCTTCCACAATGAGCAGTGTATGCTCCCTTGACTCTGTGATATTATCCACCGACATCTCCACCTCTTTGAATACCGGCATCTCAAAGATTTGTTCCTTTTGCAGGCATTCATCAATATTGTAACAGGTAGTTTCAGGATTAAAGTGCGCTTTGCCTTTTTTCAACACAATGGTAAAGCGGCTCCCCTCACCCGGATGGCTCTCCACCGAAAGCGTTCCGCCATGTAGCTCTATAAACTCTTTGGAGAGGTTCAGTCCGATCCCTGTACCGCTGCTATAATCACCTGCTCCCTGATAGAAGCGCTCAAACACCCGGTTCATCTGCTCCGGCAGCATACCTTTACCGGTATCTGATACCGTAATAATTACCGCTTCGGCATCATCAATCAGCTCCACCCGTATCTTTCCGGCTTTAGGGGTAAACTTAAAGGCGTTTGACAAAAGATTGAGTATCACCTTCTCTATTTTATCCTCATCGTAAAATATATCAACGCTTTCGCAGGGAAGAGACATGGTGTAATCTATCATCTTGATATGCGCCTGATAGTTGAATGCCGATTTGGCGTTCTTGACCAGAGAAACAATGTTTTGCTCCTTCACATAGAGTTTCATCTCGTTTCCTTCGATCTTCCGGAAGTCGAGTAATTGGGTAATCAGCCTCAACAAACGGTCGGTATTGTTCTTCATCACCATCAGTTCACGGTGAATCTCCGGAAACTTCTTCATTTCCAATATCCGGTCAATGGGTGAAATCAACAGCGATAACGGTGTCCTTAACTCGTGGGAAACATTGGTAAAAAAACGCAGTTTCTGAGCTGTAACGTCCTCAATCTTTTCATTCATAACCACCAGTTGCTCCCGTTGCAGAGCCAGCTCGTCCCGTTGGTTATTGATCTCCGTATTCTTTTGCTGCAACTCAAAATAGATCCGTTTCATGTGCAGATATGCAAAGTACAGCAGTATAGCAAGAAATAAAGCAATACACAGAAGAATAACGGTAATGTACAGCAAGGTACGTTGGTTGTTGTACTTATAGTCCAAAAACTGTAGTTTCAGCAGTTGGTTTTCAATTTTCCCCAGATAATCGTTGATTTGGGTAGATTGCAGTTTCAGAATCTCCGCATTCGTTTTATCAACAACCGCTGTATTCAACAGATATTCTTTCCGGCAAGGTTTATTTTGCAAAATATCCAGAGCTACCTGAATGGCTTTCCCTCCACCGGTAGGATACAGCAGCGAGGCGGTCAGTTTACCATCAATCACAGCCTGAATACCACCATGAGGTCCCTGCAATGCATCCACTCCCACAATGATCAGCTTATGAGGGTCGATTCCCCGTCTGACACAAGCTTCGTAGGCCCCCAAAGCCATTTCGTCATTGTGGGCAAAAATAGCTTGTATGTCCTTTAGGCCGGGATAGGCTTTCACTTTATCAAAGGCGACGCTCCTCAACCAGTTACCACCCAGCTTTGCTTTTACGGAGAGGTTGCTTTCATCCGAAATATTCTCAACAAATCCTTTGTGACGTTCCCGGGCTGGTGATGATCCCTCAAGGCCCCACACTTCAAGAACGTTTATTTTCCGATCAGCCAGGTTTTTCAAAAATAAAGCGGCTGATTTACCTATGGCATGATTATCCGAACCAATAAAAGTCGTATAGTCATCGCTATCGATTTTCCGGTCGATTAAGATTGTAGGGATTCCTTGTTTAAAAGCCTTTTGGGCAATGGGGGTAATCGGTTTTGATTCATTGGGAGAAATAATCAGCAGATCCACCTTTTTATTCAGAAGGCCCTGTATTTGTCGAGCCTGCAGGTCGCTGTTTCCCTGAGCATCTTCAATGATTAGCTTTATATTATCATGAAACGAAGCTTCGATTTTCATCTCATTGATCATCTGTTTTCGCCAATTATCATTGCCTACACATTGGGAAAATCCGATGGTATAAATGCGTTCTTTCTTATTGGTACAGGAAATACTGACCAGTAGTGTAATCCCGATCAGTATAGCATTTGTGATTTGTCTTCTCATAAGACTGGTTTTAGATCAAAGGTTATAAAGACAAAGAAAGAAAAAATCAGGTTTCAGTACAATACAATTGATAATTATAACTGCAAATGCCGGCTGCTCACTCAGGAACAACCGGCTTCATCACAGTTAACCACTAACTATCCATCAGTTAACACACACAATCTTTCAAAACCATCAAACCAAACCTATCAATTCTTCTATGATATTGCTGTATTCGGGGGTAGCTCCATGATTGGTACAAACAAAAGCAGAAATCTTAACCGCCATCTCGTGACATTCGCTCAAAGGTTTCCCTTTCAGCAATCCCATGGTCATGGCAGCCGTAAACGAGTCACCTGCTCCTACCGTATCTTTCACCTCAACGATTGGCGTCTCTTTAAAAGACTTTTCTTCCGGGGTAAAAAGGAAACTGCCTTTCGTACCACAGGTATAGGCCAATAGCTTCAAATCATAGGCTTTTATGATCTGGCGGCAAATGGCTTCATCATCACCTTCCCAGCCAAACATCTTAGCCACGACAATCAGTTCATCATCATTAATTTTCAGTACGTTGGCCAACTGCAGGGAGGCTTCCAGCAACTCTTTACTATAGAAACTCTGGCGCAAATTGATGTCAAAAATCTTCAACGCACTATCCGGAACCAATTTGACAAAACCGGTAATGGCTTTGCGGGAAACCTCGTTACGCTGCGCCAGACTTCCGAAACATACCGCATCTGTTCTTTTAGCCAAAGCTTCATGTTCGGCTGTCAGCGTTATAAAGTCCCATGCAACCGGTTGTAATATCTCATACTCTGGAATTCCATCATGCAAAGTAACATTTACTACTCCTGTAGCATAAGCTACTTTATCCAGTTTCAGATTCAAATCAAAGGTGGATAACTGACTAAGGATTTCATTGCCCAGTTCGTCATCACCGATAGCACTCACCACATAACTTTCCGCGCCCAACTGATTGGCATGGTAAGCAAAGTTTGCCGGCGCTCCACCCAACACTTTACCCTGTGGAAGCAAATCCCACAAAATCTCACCTAATCCTACGACTGTACTTTTTGTTTTCATGTATATTTTATTTTTTGAAGGGTAATCACGAGGATTACCCCGACAACGTTTTATTTTACCAATCCCAATTCTTTTTCAATTTGTTCCAATGATTTGCCTTTTGTTTCAGGGATATAAATCTTGATGAAGACAAAGGCAATCAAACTAAATACACCAAACATTCCGAATGTGATTCCACCCCCCAGATTGTTGAGCACCCAGGGAAAGAACTGCACCACCAATAAGGTACAGGCCCAGCTGATTGCCGTTGAAAATGACATGGCAACTCCACGGTAACGGGTCGGGTACATCTCGGAAGTTACCACCCACATCACAGGTGCCAGCGATGCGGCAAAGAAAGCGATGTAGGTCAGTAATGAAATCAGAATACCGAAACTATTCCCTGAATTAAAGGCAAACGAACCGGTCAGGTAAGCCAATGCCAGCGTCATCCCGGCTGCTCCCCATAGTAATAACGTTTTACGGCCTTTTTTGTCCACCAGGCGAACAGCTACAATGGTAAATACAAAGTTGACAAACCCAACCAGGATAGATTGCAATAAGGCCGTGTCTCCACCAACACCCGTTTGTTGGAAAATCGTTGGAGCATAATTCACCACGGCATTGATACCGGTGATTTGCTGAAGCACAGCCAGCGTTGTACCCAAAAGCATTACATAAGCCAGTTTACCCCGGAAAAGCTCTTTGAAGCGAACCGGCTTATCCGATTCATGTGCTTTGGAAGAGGTTTCGATGTTTGCCATCTGTTCTCCGGCATAAGCTACCCCTCCTACTTTTTCAAGGATTACTTTTGCCTCTTTGTTTCTCCCTACTTTAGCCAACCATCTTGGACTTTCAGGGAAAGCAAATACTAAAAGAATCAGGTAGATAAGGCCAAACACAAACGGAACCAGCAACATATAGCGCCAACCGTTGACTACACTTACCAATCCAAAGTCAATCACATAAGCCAACAAAATACCGATAACAATAGCCATCTGGTTGTTTGAGACCAATGCCCCCCGACGTTCAGCCGGAGCAATCTCCGATATATATGTCGGACAAAGAACCGATGCAGCACCCACGGCAATTCCGCTCACAATGCGGGAAGCTATAAAGAGCAAGAGAGAATCTGCCAATCCGCATCCCAATGATGATACCATAAACAGAACAGCAGTTATCATCATCAATTTTTTACGGCCATACTTGTCGCTTAACGATCCGACAAATAACGAACCGACCAGACAGCCAACCATAATGGAGCTAACAGCCAAACCTAAAGAAATGTCATCCAATACGAAGTATTCCTTTAAGAATGGAATCGCACCCGATATCCCGGCCATATTCAACCCAAACAATAATCCGCCGTTGACCGCGACAAATGTCACCCAATTTAAAAATCCTCTGTTCATTTTCGTATTTAATTTAAGGAGTTGTTTTATTTACAATTTGTTCATTTACAATTTTGTGTTCCAAAAGAGTTCCCTGGGATAAAGTTGTTAAATTCTCGGAAAGCGACCCCTCCCGACCTCCCCAAAATGGGGAGGAGTGGTGCTAACATTACGGAAGTCAGGTAAAAACCTGATTAAATGTGCAAACATTCATGTTTAGAACTGCGTTAAAGCCCCCATTTTGGCAGGGCTGTTAAGTTCTTTGGTTAGTTCTTTGAAATGATTATATTAGCATAAAAATTCAATCGATGCAATTAATAGAAGTGCTATCCACAATAGAAGATTATCGCTCACCATTTGGTCGTCGCCATTCTTTGCAGAATATCATTATTATGAGTATTCTTGGAGTAATGAGTGGCAAATCTGGCTTTAGAGAGCTTGCCAGGTTCATGAAAAACAATGAATCTGAGTTTAGACAACTACTAAAACTGCGACATAAGGTTCCATCTCATGTAACATTAACGGCTGTTTTTAAAGAGATGAATTTCAGTAAATTCAATGAGGCTTTTAATATCTGGGCAAATCAGTACGTAAGGCTGGAAGACCAAGAACTCCTTAGTATAGATGGTAAAGCAATAGCCTCGACAACGACTAACAGTCATAACAGTTATCAGAATTTTGTCAGTCTGATTTCCATCTTTGCTTCCAAACGGGGCTTAGTAGTTGGCTGTCAGAAGATCGAAAATGCAAAGGCAAGTGAGATTCCGACGGTTAAAGAATTGATCGAAAAACTGGATATTGAGAATTGCATATTTACTCTTGACGCTCTTCATTGTCAAAAAAAACAGTAGAGGTAATTATAAAGAGTCGCAATAATTATATTATTCGGGCAAAAGCTAACCAACCGAATTTATATAACCAAATTAAACTCAATACTTCAAATCAGGATACTGCAATTGATGGTTATGATCGGACAGACAAAACCCGAAACAGAACAGAGCATCGGAGAATTTCTATCTTTAGTAATATCAATGGTATATCTAAAGAATGGACTGGGTTGAAGCGAATCATTAAGGCCGAAAGGACAGTCCATTATTCAAATGGAAAAATCCATCAGGCTGTTGGTTACTACATCTCCAGTGTAAAGTCTGATAGCGCAGAGTTTTTTGCCAAAAACGTCCGTTCTCATTGGTGTATCGAAAACCGTTTGCATTGGGTTAAGGATGTCACAATGAATGAAGACAAGAGTTTTCCTGTTGGTGGATTTGCTCCTGAGAATATTTCTATTCTGAGAAACATTTCAATCAATATCTATCGTAATAATGGATTTGATTCAATCAAACATGCGATTGAAAGACATGCTAATAAAGTCAAAGAACTATTTGCTTTAGTCTCATCTAAAGCCGATTAATTAAGAATTTAACAGCCCTGCCAAAATGGGGATTTAGGGGGTTTTCAGTTCCCACATCTTACATTCACTCACTTTGGTTTTTCCCTTATCGGAGAATAGTAAAAGCTTAGAATAAGGCTGTGTCGGGAAAACGATGTTCGTCATCACCACTTTTCCTTGTTGAGCAAATACCTCTACGGAAGCTTCGTCAATTACAATGTTCAGCTCTACTTTCCCATTCTCTACCGGACAAGCTGCCGAAGTAATGGCTGGAAAGTCTTTGGAAAAATCCACTTTTCCCGATTTCATACGGTCCATGTAGAGTTGCTGCTTCACCTTATCATAACCGATTACCACTTCCTCATTCTGACCATTTGTCAGTTTTACACCGAATTGTTTGCCAGACTTCTGATTTACCGCGAAAGTCAGCTTCAATTGAACCGGTGAGACAGTGGTTGAAATCTCTTTCGAGCCATTAACTTGTTTAACTGCAGTTTTTATTTCATTCTTTCTAAATGCATCAAGCTCTTTCACCGGTTGTGACACCAATGAATATCCCTCTTTCGAAGGAACCAGAGACAACTCCCGGGGAAGTGTCATCGCGCTACGCCAGGCGTCTGTCGGCACTTTCTCTGCATATTGCCAGTTGCTCATCCATCCCAGGAAAAGGCGTCTGCCGTCTGCTTTGGGTATATTCGACCAGGTGACACCGGCATAGTTGTCTTTCCCGAAGTCAATCCAGCGGATTTCCGTATTATCCGGTTTGAATTTTTTCCCATCAAAATCGCCCACAAAGTACTGAGTTGCCGAGCCTCCGAAAGGTCCTCCGGGATTGATGCTGACCAACAACACCCATTTGGTTTTATCTGCATTACCTGCTTTCAGCGGGAATATATCGGGACATTCCCATACGCCACCGTGAGCCCCTATGTTTTGTCCGAACTCACTCTCAAAGGTCCAATCCAACAAATTGGGGGAAGAATAGAATCGCACTTTGTCTCCGGCAGCAAAAACCACTACCCATTTCTGCGTCTGCTCGTTCCAGCTCACTTTAGGATCTCTAAAATCACGCATTCCCGGATTTGGGATAACCGGGTTCTTTGCATATTTCGTCCAGGTGCGACCATTATCCAGGCTATAGGCCATTCCCTGATACTGATACACGTTGCTTCCGCTTCGTTCAAGTTTGGGATTGTGGTAAGTGAAGACCGCCACCATCGGAGGATTTTCTTTTGTTCCTAACCCCGAGGTATTGTTTATATCCACCACCGCACTTCCCGAAAAGATGTATCCGAGACTATCCGGATAAAGGGCTATCGGCAGATGCTCCCAGTTCATCATGTCTTTACTTACGGCATGCCCCCAGTGCATTGGCCCCCAGGTAGTTCCATCAGGGTAATATTGATAAAAGAGATGGTATTCCCCGTTATGGTACACCATGCCGTTGGGATCGTTCATCCAGTGGGCTTGCGGGGTAAAGTGAACGTGCGGACGGTAGGCTTCTTGCCCCAAAGCCCTTTGCGTAGCCGTTTCCGCCCCGAAACATACAGTAAACGCAGACAGCGCAAATGCCGCTATACTGAGAATTGTCTTTTTCATTAGGTATTGTGTTTTTTGTTATGAGTTACACGTAAGTATGTAAACTAATTTTGCAAATCCGAATTTATTATTTCTGGTTAAGCGCTAATAATCTTTTTGACTGCCGAAAAGTTGTGACCTGACACTTTTACAAGATAAACCTGTTTTTCAGGTAATCTTATTTCGCCCGAAGTTTCTTCCCCAATATCTTTGACAGCAACAATTCTTCCTAAAAGATCATTCACCGAGATGATGGAATGAGAAGGAATATTTCTGTAAATAAGCGTTTCCCTATTCACATAGATTATAAAATTGTCTTGCGAAACAGTTACCACTGCGTTTGGGTTACTCAGTGTCGGATTCAATTTCCAGGCTTCCACCAATACTGCTTTTGTTGAGCCACCGTCTGAAAAGACTTCAACTTGTTCGGCATTTGTGTCAGTAGGAAAAACTCTCAACGAAAAGGCATATTTCTTATTCACGAATATGTCCATAACAGAATGATCTACGAAAATCTGTAAAGTAAGCGTATCACCCTGTGCCATCTGCTGAGGTAAAGTACTCTCATAAAGTCCATTGAATACACCTGCATCATTTGACAAACGGGCAATCGACTGTGCATCTACAGTGATTTTATTGGTTGATGGAGTGTAATATATAGCTATGCCATTTGAGCCCGATTTCCTAACATTAAATCCAAAACGTGTTGCCGATGAAACAATGAATGTCGATTTAATTTCTAAGGATTTCCCTGCTACGCTTGGCATGGCAATGGTTCCGCTAACCTCTGTATCTGTCAATTGAAATGCAGATGTCATATCACGCATCTTCTCTAATCCGGAATACGGTTTTTGTATGAGAAAATTATCATTACTCAACGACCATTCGCGAGGTAAACTATAGAGATGAGCCCATCCAAGCTGCAAATTATTTTGTGAAGGCAATTTGTCGGGAACAATTCCGATTGCAATCATTTTTCCATCTTTATGCGTCACAGATGGTGATAACAGACCATAACCGTCCCGTCCCATTGTTCCTAATTCGACTTCCTTAGGCACATTCGAAATCGGATTAAAAGTCCCGTCACTATTGATTGTCCCTACCCAGTAAAGCGTCTCCACTCCATTTATACCTCCTAAAACAGTTGACATAAAAATCCACTTCCCATTTCCCATTGGTTCAATAAGAGGCATTTCCCAAAAAGTACCATAATCGGTACTGATGGATTGGTAAAAAATAGTCCCATCATTGCTCCAGCTTTTGGTCAACTGATTGTACTTTTGTAGCGTAGCAGCACCTTTTCCATTCTTCGATGTACCGACAATCATATAGAATTCATTATTCGATTTGAATACATACGGATCGCGGAAGTCATCACTCAATCCGGCGGGCTTATTAGGAACCAAAGGGTTTAGAACATCTTTTGTCCATGCAATCAAATCATTATCAGACGGAATAGCTCTATCAATACTTGCTTTCGCATAATCCACACCTGTATAGAAAATATTAGGTTTGCCATCGGTCAGCACATTATCAGTAAAGACACAACCTGACCACGTTCCTTTTTGGTCGTATGTTTCGGCAGGAGCTATCGCGATTTTTTCTTCTCTCCAGTTTATCAGGTCATCACTGCTAATGTGTCCCCAATGCAAACGCCCCATATATGGTCCATTGGCATTTTTCTGAAAAAAAAGATGGTACTTATTGTTGTAGAAAACCAATCCATGAGGTTCGTTTGTCCAGTTTGTGGCAGGCTGCCCATGAAACGAGGGTCTTTGGATATCATTTGAATGTCGTGACTTCGGAATTGAAAGATCAGCTGTATTTTCGGGAACGTGATAACCAATTTCCGTGGGGGCTAAAACACTCGAATATATTTTCATATTATCAACGATACCGTTAATGGTGTTGGTTCGAAAAATACCGGCTCTGTCGTCTGTAAAAGATTTTCCTATCATAAAAGTGTTTTCGCCCACATTGATTTGGCTGGCTGAGAAAGAGGTTCTGCCAACTAATTCTCCATTGTTGTATAAAAGAATCTGATGGTCAGCAATACTGACTGTCGCTGTTAAATGCCCCCATTGGTATTTGGGCAGTTTAAGGTAATTATCATAACAGGTATATTTCGTGCCGCTTAGGTAAACTTCAAAACCATAACGACCTGTATTATTCAACGTAAAAGCAAAACCGGTTTTAAGATCTTCTCTCATATTGCCGGCTATGTATGTTGCAGTACTGGTCTGCACATCGGTGTTCATCATCGGATAAGTTTCCATAGCACACCACAGTGAAAAAGAAAGTGATTGATTGTTTAATGCCGCAGCATTAATTTCGGCTGTTACAATAGTGGAGTACCCATCAAATCGAACAGCATTACCTTCTGCACCCAAAACAGATTCGGGAGCAAGATTTGAAGAAACGACAAACGTTTTATTGGCAATAATTTCCTGAATTGAATTTCCAGATAGTTCCATTGGGAAAAGAGCTACCGGAGTCGTTGCGTTTGCAGAAACAGTTACCATTGCGGCAATTAACTGCAAAAAAGCAAAAATGCATCCGTATTGAGTAAACTGTATCTTTTTCATTTTGTGTTTATAAGAAGGTTGGTATTTATTCTTTTTGTTTCAGGAAACAACTCTCTTTTTATTTGAGAGTTGTTTCCGAAAACAAGAAATAATCAGGTTACTTTAGAATATCAATCGCATTTTTAGTCAGCTTTTCGATATTCGACTGATATAGATTTACGTTGGTATTCTGATTCCATTCGTATGCAGCAACACCTATACAGATACATTTCCCTTTATATGAAACCGTAGGATGGAAATATACTATACCTGCGCAACAGAAGTCAGTAACATGTCCCCAGGTAGCCATTACAGTTGCATTGTTTTCTGTTTCAAATGCTTTAACTACGTTTGGTCCGGCAGCAGGAATACTATATCCATAAGAGTTCAAATCCCACATCGAGTTATGGTCCTCACGTTGGCCCGGACCTATTAATGGGAAAGTTGGTCCTGAATTCGGGAAGAAATCTGCTGATGAAGTCATGCCAGCAAAAAGAGGATCACTGTTATGATTATAGATACCACCAATGTTTGCATTAATAGTCCAGGTGTCCGTTCCTATACCACCGCCTCCGGCACCGATAATACCCGGTTTCCTACTACAACGTCCCAGATCACTGATGTACTGTGTCGCATGTGTAGTGAGTAATAAATTACCGCCAGTCACATAATAGTTCATGATTTTCGACAAAACAGTACTATTTTCAAAATCCTGAGGAACAGTTCCTGTACCTACTCTGTCAATGGCAATCCATACAACACTATAATCATTCAGATTTACGGATCCGTCTTTTATACTATTCAAAGAAACAACTTCTCCAGTTGAATAATTATTCAAGAACCAATTTGCAGCCGCAACTTCATCGTCATCGCCCTGAGATCTTAAAGAGGCAATATCATTATAAGTAGTTACAAATGCGAACTTCAAACTGTTTACTGTTGCATATTCATAATGTGAAGCTGCTGCCGCAGTTTTAGTTCTGAGGCCAAAGGTGAATTTCTTATCCCCGGCAGTGTTTAAAACCCGATAAGTTGTCGCTGTAGAAGCTAAAGGTACTACGACATCATTATAGGTGAGCTCTAAGCTTGTAGCTGTATTTATTTGAGGCAACGTCCAACTTAAAACAATATCATTGCCATCCCGCATCCCTGAGAAATTAGTTACAGGATTTGGTCCCTGAATAGTGATATGAGTTGTAACTCCTTCAGACACGCGACCATCTACCGTTTTAATCTTTACAGTAATTGCATGTTCAATATTTACTTTCGGATTTACAAAGGTGTACTCCGTTGGATTATTCAGGACTGTGTATTCCTGACCATCGTAGTTCAACACGACACTATAATCGCCCGCCTCTGCTGGCGCAGTCCAGGTCACTTTGATATTATTATTCTGATTGACAGTCTGTACATCTACAGGCAATGCCACAGGCATTGCTTTTTCTTCATATTGAACTTTCTCACAGGCGAATAGAGCGAGGAGAAAAAAGACGAATAGAAAATTAAGCTTTTTCATCGTATATAGTTTTTTAGATTTTCATCTAACCGGAAAACGACAACTAAATCGGTGTACGTTTTCCGGTTAGTTAGATATATTTACTGATATAAACCTCCTGAATTTTCAACCTCATCTTTTGGAACAGGCAGATAAATCTCATCTGATGTAAAATTACCAGTACTTAAATATGGACGTTTGGACTTTTCCTGTGAGATATAAGTATTCATCACTTCTGGAGCTACCCCCCAACGTACAAGATCAAACCAACGGTGTCCTTCCATAGCCAATTCCAATCGGCGTTCCATTCGCAAAGCTTTGCGGGCATAGGCCTGATCCCAGCCAGCAGCTGGATAATCCTCAACTTTGTAGTTTGCTTTTGTCACATCTATATCCCGTGGAGTGTAGAATTTATCAATGCTTCGTTTTGCTTTTTCAC
Source organism: Parabacteroides sp. FAFU027 (assembly GCF_022808675.1). Classification (NCBI taxonomy): domain Bacteria; kingdom Pseudomonadati; phylum Bacteroidota; class Bacteroidia; order Bacteroidales; family Tannerellaceae; genus Parabacteroides; species Parabacteroides sp. FAFU027. Next base: position 161,934 of record NZ_JAKZKV010000004.1, on the reverse strand, counting down.
GAACCTGATTGATTAACCCGCGAGCTGTTTCAAGATTTCCTCCACTTTCAATTAAAGCTTCAGCTTTCCAAAGCAAAACTTCAGCATAACGGATCAAATTATAGTTTAATGCATTTGCCCCCCATGGAAATCCTTTTACCATATCAGAAGAAGTAGGATCAATCAGGCCTTTTTTACAAGAACCTGCACCATAGGTTTCCAGGTCACGACACCATTTTTCATTTACAATATTACCTCTGAATGGAAATCCGATTCGTTCCATTGTAAAATCAAGTCTTGGATCTACATTTCCTGTGTAACTTGCATTTACATCCACGGAGTTGAAATTATCCAAATATGGAAGGCCATTTGCATCTGTGCGGAATGCGTTTCTCAGGTTCTGGCTACCAATAAAGAAATCATCGCCATTGCCAAACAAATTCCCGTCGGAATAGGTCGTATTCAACAAATTACCCCAGTTGATATGTGCCGCATTATTGTCTGTAGAAAACTGAATAGCAAAAACAGACTCTTTCTTATTGTTATACGCAAGCTTCGACATATCTAAGTAATTATCGTACAAAGCATATTTATTGGAACCTATAACCACATCTGCCCATGTTATTGCTTCAGCATACTTCTTGCGCTCTATGGACAACTTACACAGGTAAGCGGCAGCAGCATACTTATTCAGGCGACCTGCCTGAGTTTGCGTTTCGGCAATATTGTCATACCCGAATTTCAGATCATCATAGATCTTATCGTAAATCTGCTCTCTGGTAAGTTCATCATATCGTGCATTGATCGCATTTGTATTCTCATCTATGTAAGGAATACGATCGAAAATACGAATCAAGTCAAAATAGAAGTGGCCACGTATCAGTCTGAGTTCCCCTAAAAGCTCCGCCTTATTTTCAGGATTGATAGAGTTAATGGTTCTAATCGTCTGGTTAACACGCGCTATTCCATAGAAATTATTTCTCCACTTATTCAGGCCAACTGGATTATCATTGGTTATATTAGATAATTCCAGCTGAGTAAGATAAGCCTCCATTGTAACGCCACCTCCACCTTTATAAGCATCATCGGAACGAACATCGAATACCCAGTTTGAAACCGGACCGGAAAATGATTCGTTATTGCCGAAAAAATGCCCTTCTAATCCGGCATACGCCGATGACATTAACCCTTCAATACTATTGGCATCCATTTGAGCAGTGGAGAATTGACCATAAGGTTCTTTGTCCAACATATCAGAACACGATGAGAATAACATCGCCCCGACAAACAAAGGATAGATGAATTTATGAATTGTTTTCATTTGTAATAAATTTAATTCGCAATAAATCAAAAGGATACACCTTCCAATATCGCTGATTATATTAAATATTCTTCAAAAGACTCGTTAGTTAGAATTAGAACTTCAGATTAACTCCTACAATGAATGTGCGGGGTATCGGATAAGGTGCTGAATCAATTCCAGAGCTAGGCAAAGATGGCTCAAGTCCTGAATAATTTGAAATAGTAAATACATTATCCACTTGACCATATAACTGAACTGATGCCAATCCTAGTTTACTAACCATTGCTTTCGATTTCAAATCATAAGCCAACCTAAGATTTCTCATTTTCAAATAAGATCCATCCTCTATGAAATAACTAGACATTCTGGTTTCATTATTATTATCCAACATAGTGAGTGCCGGAATTGAGGCATTAGCATTTTGTGGTGTCCATGCGTTGAGAATAGCTGTACCTCTATTGGTGTATTTATCACCATAAGTCATAAATTCCAACTGACGTTTGGTAGTGTTATAAATATCGAATCCCAAATCGCTATTAAAGAAGCAGCTTAATGTAAAGTTTTTGTACATGAAGTTCAGATTCAATCCCAGAGAAAGATCTGGATTAGGATCACCAATAACTGTTTGATCATTTGCATCAATCACTCCATTATGATCTAAATCTCTGTAAATCATACGACCGACACCTTTACCTTGTTGGGTGGCATGATTCAATACTTCATCCTGAGTTTTGAAAATACCATCAGCAACATAGCCATAGAAGACACCAAGAGGTTTTCCAACAATATTTCTCTTATCACCTCCGGTTTGGGTTACTAATGAATTCAATCGCACCAATTCGTTTTTGTATTTTGATACATTGAAAGTCCCATTCCACGAAAAATCACCGTATTTCTTACTGTTATATTCAGCCACGAACTCAAAACCACGGTTTTTCATATCACCGGTATTCATCCACATAGCTGCATTTTCACCCATTACAGACAATACTGGTGGTATGGTAAGCATATCCTTTGTATTCTTAGTGTAATAATCGAAGCTGATTGTCAGAGCATTATTCAAGAATGCTGCATCAAGTCCGACGTTGGTTTGGGTGGTTGTCTCCCATTTCAGGTTCGGATTGCCTGAAGTCAGAATTTTGATACCGGCTACACTATTTGTCCCAGTTCCATTCAAATCGTATGCAGCATTGCCTGTGTCGTATCCATAAGAACTGTAAGTTGCATAATTACCGATTTCAGAGTTTCCGGTTTGTCCCCAACCGGCACGAAGTTTCAGGTAACTCAAGCCATCCATTTTGGGAAAGAATGACTCCTCTGTCATACGCCAGGCCCCTGAAAATGCAGGAAAAATACCTGAGTTATTGGATTTATTCAATCGAGAGCTGGCATCACGGCGTAATGTTCCAGACAATAAATATTTATTGGCAAAATTGTAATCAGCTTTTCCAAACAATGAGAATAATGCCCATTCAGCCTTACTTCCACCATTGTTTTTATCACTACTTCCGGCATCTAACACCATATAATTAGCGTCTTCAAACGTAAAGTTGCGACGAAAAGCGCTCAGGTTTGAGTACATATACGAGATTGCTTCTGTTCCTGCTAATACATTCAAATCATGTTTGCCAGATTTGAGACTATAATTTGCAGTATTTGTCCAGGTGTAAGTATCTCCTTGTCCATAAGCAACTGAAAGGCTATTCACATCCGAAGATTCCATTTTACGGGAAAGTGTATTATTCAAATACTGAATATGCTCAACACCCAGATTTGATTTAAGTGTCAGGTTTTTCACCGGCTGCACTTCTAAATAAGCATTTCCAATAATTCTCCAACTGTCATTTTGATTATCACGACTGTTATAAAGTGCTTTTACCGGGTTACCGATATCAGAGCTTGCTAATTGCATCGAGCTGGTAAAATTGCCATCAATATCCCTCACAGGTATTGCTGGATTGGCACGCATTGCAGTATAAGGAATACCGCGGTCATCCTGAGTAGAAGCCCCCAGGTCTTTCCAATTGGCAACCATCAGGTTTTCTCCCACTTTCACATTTTTAGAAAGGATGTAGTTTGAGTTAAGACGGGCTGAATATCTTTTGAAGAATGTGTAATCCAGTAATCCTTTTTGATCAGTATAGTTCAGAGAAAACATCATATTACCTTTATCCGAACCGTTTGAGATGACAGCCGAATATTTATTGAACATCGCCGGACGATATACTTCATTTTGCCAGTTTGTATTACTGAAAGGCACTTTTTTATTGGCATCTAAAAATGCAACCGGTACCGGAGAGGCACCATTGCCATAAAATAAATTGCTTGGTGCTGTTCCGTCATTTTTATTTGCCTGCCAGAACACCTGACCCCACTGAGTGGAATTGAGTACATCAAATTGTTTAGCAACGGTTTGCACACCGGCATTTATATCAAGTTCTACTGAAATTTTCTTTCCTTTGCCTGATTTTGTAGTAACAATGATTACACCATTGGCTGCACGTGCTCCATAGATAGATGCTGATGATGCATCTTTCAAAACCTGGATGGACTCAATATCATTTGAGTTTATAGAATTCAGATTCTCAGTAGTTGGGACTCCGTCAATAATATACAATGGATTAGTATTGTTTACAGTACCCATACCCCGAATACGAATTGATGTGTTTCCTCCACCAGGTGCTCCATCGGTATTGATTTGAACACCGGCTACACGACCTTGTAAAGCCTGAGCCGCATTGGCAAATGGTGCATCTTTTACTTCATCAACTTTTACAACCGAAACAGCACCGGTCAAATCAGCTTTCTTCTGTGAGGTATAACCGGTTACAACTACTTGTTCAAGCAACTTAGTATCCGGTGCAAGCAATACATTTATAATTGACTTACCTGCAATTTTTACTTCCGTAGGTTTCATTCCTACCATTGAAAAAACCAAAGTTGCATCCTTGTCCTTGACCGAAATAGAATACTTTCCGTCAACATTGGTAATTGAACCATTGGTAGTTCCCTTTACCATTACCGTTACACCGATTAGCTTTTCACCGTCTTCAGACGAAGTTACTACACCGGTAACCGTTTTTGTTTGTGCCATTATCGCAACACTAAAGCTGCAAAAAAGGGCTAACAAACTCAACTTTCGCAATACACTGCGTTGAAATTTGTTTTTGACATTCATGATTTTGTAGATTTAAAATTTAGACTCTCAATTTTAGTTGCTTTCATTTTTGATTCTTTGATTTCAATTTCATGGTAACATTCATTTTAATAGAGATAGAATAGAATTAAGTAAGCATTTCTCATTTCGCATCAAATTATAGAGCATAGCTCCTGTTGGTTAGTATAATCTTTTTGTACCCGCTCCAGAAAGTCAGTAATGGGCTTGATGGAATAACTCTTTATATTTGAATTCTCCGAGTTACGGTTCAATTCGATGATTTGAATTCTGATTGCGATCCTTTCAGTCAGTGATTGGGATTTTTGCAATCTGGCTATGAGTTTATCAATCGTTTTCATAATTGTAATGGTATTAGGTTGTACTTTTCAGTTTATGTTTTTCTTCTTGGTATTATCCTGTTATCGTTTCTACAGAACAAAGCTACTATTGAACTGAATTTTGATAGATAACAGATGTTTCACAAGCATGTAATTATGTTACAACCCCTATGATTTAACAGTCAAATGAACAGAAAGGGAATATGGGAGTATTGAAAGAAGGGAATCTCATCATTAATAACAAATCTGATCGTATTTAAGACTCATTGCTTCCAGATTTCAACTCCACGAAAGGATCCTGGATTAGATGAGTCTGGAATAACAAACTTCCTTATATGCATTAATGATTAAACCCTTGGAAGGGAATGCCTCAATGAACATAGCCAATAAGAATCAATACTCGTTTCACCTTGAATAGTTATTTGATTAATAAATCGGGGGAATTCGATGAAACAAAAGTATATGCAATGTCTTTTTCGATATATAACAGATGTTTCATATGCGTGTAATAGGGTTACATCCGTGAATAAAAAACAACAATCAGCTTTAAATCAAGGGATTCATTGCAAAAACACGATATTATAAACTTAAAGAACAGTAACCGAAATGACAGGTGCATTTCTCGATTAGAATAATAAAATCCTTGTTTTTGCCTATAACAGATGTTTCAGGAAGCATCAATAATGTTACATACCAGAGTTATCACCAATAAAAAACACCCCAAAAGCTCTGTTAAACTTTTGGGGTGCAGTACAGAGAAATCAGGGTTCTCTCTGTTTTGACTTTATATGTTACTATAATATGATTTATTTCATCCGCACAACCACCGCCTGATAAGGCGCCAGTTTTACCTGTTTGCCATTTGTTTCGATGTTTGGGTAATTATTGATCAACACAGAAGCCGGATTCAGTTTTTTGCCCAAAGCAAAATCTGCTTTTTTAGCAGAGAAATTCAAAAGGATCAGAAACTGTTCATTATCCAGCGTACGAGTGTAAGCATATATCTGAGGATTCTCAGGGATTAATAGTTTGTAAGCACCATAGACCAGTACCGGATTATCCTTCCTCAGCCGGACCATTTTCCTGAAATAATTCAAAACCGAATTTGCATCCTTTTCCTCTGCCGCAACATTCACCGTATGATAATTCGTATTTACCTTAATCCAGGGAGTACCCGATGTGAAACCGGCATTCTGAGAAGCATCCCATTGGAAAGGAGTACGGCTATTGTCCCGTGCCGATATTTTCTGAGCATCAAGAAACTCTTTCAGATCGCCCCCGTTATTCTTAATCTGTTGGTACATACTGATGGATTCGATATCGCGGTAATCCTCAATCTGATCAAATTTGATATTATTCATTCCCAGTTCATCCCCGAAGTAATAATAAGGAGTGGCACGCATCGTCATCAGGAAGGTGGTCAGCATTTTGGAAGATAACTCCCGGTATTGGGGCGAATCATTCCCCCAACGGGTAACCATACGTGGTTGATCATGATTTCCCAGATAAATAGTCCCCCACCCTTTGTGGGAAAATACGCTGTCCCATTTGGAGTAGATCTTTTTGAATTCCGTCAGCTTATATCCGTTGGGATCCATCACTTTGAATTTGTCCGGTAAATACCCCAGGCTAACCCCTTCGAAATGATAGAGCATATTCAGCTCATTGCGCTCTTCATCCACAAAGTCATGAGCCGTTTTGACCGTAACACCGGCACCCTCGGCTACCGTCATGCAATTGTATTTACTCAACACCTCCCGGTTCATCTCTTTCAGGTAATCGTGAAGCCCGGGGCCGGAACCCATATATTGGCTCCAGTCGCCGTTGTATTTTTCCTGCAACTCTTTTTGTGTAATAACCGGAAAGGCAGTATCCTTCGCTATAAAAGGAATAACGTCCATGCGGAAACCATCCACACCTTTGTCAAACCAGAATTTCATCATATCGAAAATCTCTTTCCTCAGTTTGGGATTTTCCCAGTTCAGATCTGGCTGTTTATAGCTGAAATAGTGCAGGTAATAAGCATTGGTCAATGAATCGTAACGCCATCCGCTACCATCTACCTCAAAGGCACCGGGACGAAATGCAGGTTTGCCTTTCTCTGCCGGCCACCAGTGATAATAATCCCGGTACGGATTGGTACGCGAACTCCGGCTTTGCTTAAACCACTCGTGTTCGTCACTGCTGTGATTGACCACCAGATCCAGTACAAGTTTGATTCCCCGCTCATGCATCCCCCGTAGCAACTGATCGAAATCAGCCATTGTTCCGAACTCACGCATAATATCCCGGTAGTTGCTGATGTCGTAACCGTTATCGGCATTCGGTGAGGCAAAAACCGGATTCAACCAAACGACATCAATCCCCAGGCTTTTGATATAATCCAGCTTTTCTACGATTCCCCGTAAATCGCCAACTCCGTCCCCGTTACTGTCTTTAAAACTGCGGGGATAAACCTGGTAAACGACTGCCTCTTTCCACCATTTGCGGTCGGGGGGTGATGAGGGATTTGGTTTATTGGCTGAGAAAGCCTGCTCTCCGGATAAAGTCAGGATGGACAGCAAAATCAAAAGGAGTGAGTTCTTCATGTGTAATTGTGTAAAATGGTATGATACATAGAAAACACTGCAAGAACGAATATTCCTCTGTACTGTGAAATTTTATTCTGACGAGATTTAAGATTGGAGGGATAAAATAAAGATGGCATAGACCGCAAGCCTCACCTCCGACAAAGATCTTCATACTTTATCAACAACTGAGATAATTATCTTTGCATTCGCAATTCAAAAACGGATTTTCTGTGATACAATGTCGAAAGGAGTGATGCTAATAGTCTCTCAATTGGATATAAACGACAGAAGAGCTATCTTTGATTAAACGTTTTACAAACTAGAAATTCAAAGAAAACAAAGCAAATAAACTCAAGAAATACACAATGACCAATTTAAAAGAAATAACCCTGGAAGTCTGCAAGATAGCGAGACAGGCCGGAGAATATCAGAAAAAGGAAAGATTAGACTTTTCGTTTGACAGCGTAGAGCAAAAGAACAGTCACGATTATGTCTCCTATGTGGATAAGAGTTCGGAAAAGCTCATCGTAGCAGCGCTGAAGGATTTAGTGCCTGAAGCAGGATTTGTAACCGAAGAGGAGACCGTCACCTACAACGATGAAGAGTATTGCTGGGTCATTGACCCGCTAGACGGTACGACCAACTATATCCATGACAATGCACCTTATTGCGTATCAATTGCTCTGCGCAGAAGAGATGAGGTGATGATCGGTGTGGTCTATGAGGTTTGCCGGGACGAATGCTTCTATGCCTGGAAAGAGGGGGGCGCCTATCTCGATGGTAAACCCATCTCTGTGGCCAAAACGAACCAAATCGACCATGCCATGATTTGCATTGAGCTCCCCTACGACTTTAATAAATACAGCGCGACCGCCCTTCATCTGATCAGCCACTTTTACGGTTACGCCGGTGCGATCCGGATGAACGGTTCGGCGGCTACGGCACTCTGCTATGTCGCGGCAGGACGCTTTGACGGTTGGCTCGAGATGTATATCGGGAAATGGGATTTTATGGCGGGTGTACTAATTATTACGGAAGCGGGAGGTACTGTGACCGATTTCCACGGCAGTGCGCATTATCTGGACGGAAACAACATTGTGGCATCCAATGGAACGATTCATGAGGAACTGCTGCGGGCTATCGGGGAGAAGATGCCAGAGTAAGACTCTGTTTACAAAATGATAAGCTAGCTTAAAAGACGATACAGTCATCCCGTAATTTGAAGTGGGATGACTGTATGTAGTTTTACTTCGGCAACACCTTAACGGCATTTTTCAACAGGAAATCGACATTCTTCGCCACGGCGGTCGCGGTAAAAGTAGCGCCGGTATGTGCATCCACCTGTACTTTTGAAGCCTCTTTCAGTTTCTTGCCCACCCACAGATTGAAAAATCCCAGATTCTCAAGCTTTGTTACAAATCGTGGAGTTTCCCAATTGGAAAGAATGGCTGTTTTCTTAATCATCCATTTCTTATCGGTGATTACCATGACAGGCGTTACATCATTATACCCCTTTATATCCTGACAAAAAGAGCTGCTGGTCATCGCAAATCCCAATGTCTTGTCTTTGGCATCCACAATTTTAAACCAGAAGTCGTTTACCTTATCCACCTTTGCAGCATCGGGATAAATACTCTGCACAATGTCTTTGTTTGACACCTGGTGCAACACCGGATTTTTATCTTTCCCCCTGTGGGGTGCTTCCTGTGCCACCGCAACCTGAACGATGAACAACAAGGCTAATACTTTCTTATACATAAAATGGATTTTGTAACAGACCATTTTGATTGGAGAAAGGAGGTTGGGTTTAATTCGCTTAGTTATTTTAAGAAATACGTTCTTTCTTCAAAAGGAAACAAAAAACCGATTCACGCCCCAACCTGGCAAATGAATCGGTTTCCTCTTTTACTTGCTTAATCAAATCCAGCAAGCGGCATGAAGCCGCTGCCCGGTGTGCGTTGCATGCATTCAGCAGGTTATTACTTCGTCCACTCCCCTACCTTCGGTTCCACTGGTAAAATGGGGGCCAGTATATTCTCCATTGTATATTTTGATGCCTCTTTTTTTGAGAGCTGGTGAGTCCAGGGCAAACGTTGTGCTGCATTTGTACCGGGACCTTTGCTTTCAAATTCGGCAAAGTAAGCGGTCTTATCGCGGTTTGTTTTGTCCCAGTTAACCCAACCTGCCGGAGCGATGTGGGAGCCGAGTTCGCAACGGATATAGACCACTTTGGCATAATCGCGCCAGGGACGTCCCAGAAAAGCTTTCTTCACGCCCTCTTTGGCGATGATTTTACAGTCACGGAAAACAAATCCGAACGGTTTGCCTTGCGTGGTGCTGGCAGCCGTCACATAAGAGTCCGATTTATTGCAGAGCGTACAACGGTCAAACAATGCAGTAGCTGCACCGAAGATAAAATCGGTAGTCCCCTCGATGTAGCAGTCCGCATAATACTGGCGGCTGTATTGTCCCGCCGCATAAAGTGTATCCTGATTACCGAGGATGCGGCAATTGCGGAAGACGCAACGGTCTCCTTCAACGTGCAGGGCAACGGCTTGTCCAACCGGACCGGAAGAATTCTCAATAGTCAGGTTCTCGGCATGAAAATCATCAGCCTCCACCATCAGCGTGAAGGTATAGAAGGTGCTGTTGCGACCGCGTTTGATTTTATCGAAATGATCATCGTAAGTAATGATGGTTTTTTCGGCGCTTTCTCCAATCAGGGAGAGGTGATTGTTGCAATCGGCCACTCTCACTTTCTCTTTATAGGTACCGTTTTTGATGAAAATGGTGATTGGCTTGTCGGGAAAGGCTTTGGCGGCATCAATAGCGTCCTGCACTTTGGTAAAATTACCACTACCGTCCTGTGCGACTACGAAATCGTATTTTTGTTCTGCTTTGGCTGTAAATAAGAGGGTTAATAGCAGACTGAGGAATAATGTTATTCTCTTCATTTTGGGGGTATTTTTTATTTGGCACACGGATGACACGGATGCTATGCAACACGGATTTTCACAGATTATCCTTTTCCGTGATCATCCTTCAAATCCGCGTCATCCGTGTGCATATAATTACTGATTTTCGGGATTCCAGTCACCAAACATGTTCGCTTTAGTAAATTTCTCCGCCTCTTTGTAGGTTAATTGTTTTGACCAGGATACACGATTCTTTAAATTGGCTCCTTCTCCGGTATTTTTGTACTCGGCGAAGAAGGTAGTCTGTTCATTTTCCACTTTCCCCCAGTTATCCCAGCCCTTCGGATTAATCACTTTACCGATGAAACATTCGCGGAAGAGTACCTGCGCATAAGGTCGCCACGGTCTGCCCAGACAGAAGGAGCCATCGGGCGCATCGCCTTCGATGGAGCAATTCTGGAAAACGAATCCATAAGCATATCCCTGTGGTGTGGAAGCGGCAGTGACGTAACCGGAGGTTTTACAGATGATACTGCACTCTTCAAAGAAACAGGAGGAAAAGCCGAAGATGAAATCGACTGTTCCCTCTATGTAGCAGTTTTTGTAATACTGACGGCTCTTCTCTCCGTGCGGGTAAAGGGTATCCTGAAAACCGAGGAAGCGGCAGTTGCGGAAAGTCACCTTATCGCCATCAATGCGAACTGCTACAGCCTGTCCGACCGGACCGGAAGAGTTCTCGAATGTGATGTTCTCCGCACTGAATCCGTCGCCATAGACAAAGAACGATGACGAACCGGAAGTCCCGATGTTTTCACCAAAACGGTTTTTCTTCGAAGCATAGTCGTCGTAAGTGATTTTGGTGGTCAATGCACAATCCCCAATAAAGGAGACATTGGTTTTATTGGCCGGCAAGGTGAGTTTTTCCTTGTAAGTACCCGGTTTGATGTGGATACGGGTGCGGTTAGTGCGCATATCAGGCACAGCATTGATGGCTGCCTGAATGGTGGTAAAGTCGCCGCTTCCATCCTGAGCAACAACGAAATCATATTTTTCTTCGGCATGGGCTGCAACAAGAATACTCATCCATGCGAACAGAATCACAAGTAAACGGTGTCGTTTCATCGTGTTTAGTTTTGTGGTTAATCGGTTTAATACTGAATATATAATGCAAAACAATCACTTTTTCCTTTTATATTCATCCAAATATTGACATTTATGGTGGAAATTCTGACAAACAGGGCTTTTACCACATTTTGGGAAAGAATGCACACACTCTTTTCTCCATTTTCCTCATTACGACGACCGGATATTAAAACATTTCCCTATTTTTGTTAACCAGATATTTCCATCCGTCTTTAACCATTAACCGGACAATGATTATGGAAAAGCTTTCGATTAAAGAGTGGGCGCTCGAAGACCGTCCCCGCGAAAAGATGATGCAAAAAGGAATCGGTGCACTGACTGATGCCGAGTTACTGGCCATCCTGATAGGATCCGGAAATCAAAATGAAACGGCCGTTGCCCTTTGCCGGAAGATTCTGGCCGATGCGGATAACAACCTCAACCATTTGGGAAAATACACGCTCGATAATCTCACGCAATTTAAAGGTATAGGAGAAGCCAAAGCGATTACGATCATGGCCGCGATGGAGTTGGGGAAGCGACGGAAGTTGTCTGAAGTAATCCAACGCGATCAGATAACCGGCAGCCAGTCTGTTTATGACATATTCCATCCGATGTTATGTGATATCCCGCATGAGGAATTCTGGGTATTACTGTTGAATCAGGCTAATCGTGTCATTAATAAGGTCAAGATCAGTCAGGGCGGTGTGGCAGCCACTTCGGTAGATGTCAAACTGATTCTGAAATCAGCATTACTCGCTCTTTCACCCGCTATAATACTCTGCCACAATCATCCATCGGGTAATCGACAGCCCAGTGGAGCCGATGATAACCTTACACGTAAGATTGTAACCGCTTCCCGCGAAATGGATATCCGCGTACTGGATCATTTGATCGTTTGCGACGGGCATTATTACAGTTATGCGGATGAAGGGAAGATCTGAATTTGCAGATTTGAGAATGAGAGGATTGTTTTACCACAGAGATAACGGAGAAAGGCACGGAGAACCACAGAGATATGATAATTCCTCTCTGTGGTTCTCTGTGTAAAACTCTGTATCACTCTGTGGTAAAGGAAAAAATCACTATTTTTGTCAACCAATTAAAGCGTTGTTATGTTGATAGTTCACGAACAACGTAAAACCACTAACGTAGAATCAATCAATATGGAAAATAAATTTCTGCTAATGGAAGAGAGGATCATCAAAATGCTCAAGACGGTCTTCGATCCTGAAATCCCTGTCAATGTCTATGACCTCGGTCTGATTTATAAAGTCGATATCGACGATGAAAAGAATGTACGCATCGAAATGACGCTTACCGCCCCCAACTGTCCGGCTGCCGACTTCATCGTAGAAGATGTGCGCATGAAAGTGGAAAGTGTGGAAGATGTGAAAAGCGTGGATGTCGAAATTGTTTTTGAACCGGAATGGAGCAAAGACATGATGAGTGATGAGGCTAAACTGGACCTCGGATTTTTATAATAGTCTGAACGCGAAGACGCAAAGACGCTAAGTATTTATGCTTCGTGTCTTTGCGTTTTTGCGTTTTATATTTCCCCTAAATGAAAAAAATATACTTTGCTTCTGACACCCACTTCGGCTCCCGCACGTTTGATGATCCTTTAGAGAATGAACGACGGTTTGTACGCTGGCTCGACAGCATCAAACACGATGCATCAGCAGTCTATCTGGTGGGTGACATGATCGATTTCTGGTACGAATTCAAATATGTGGTTCCGAAGGGTTTTACCCGCTTCCTGGGCAAACTCGGAGAGCTGACCGACTCAGGCATTGAGGTGCATTGGTTTATCGGAAACCATGACATCTGGATTTTTGACTATATCGGAAAAGAAACCGGTGCAATTATCCATCGCGAACCCCTCTCCTGTAATCTCCTCGGGAAGTCGTTTTACATTGCACACGGTGACGGACTGGGTGATAATTCCCTTGGCTTTAAATTTATCCGCGGCATATTCCACAATAAGATCCTGCAAAAGATGTTTACCTGGATACACCCGCGCTGGACGATACCTTTCGGCCTCAACTGGTCAAAACACAGCCGCAAAACGGGTGACGATTACGCCGGATACCAGGGTGAGGAGAAAGAGCATCTGGTGTTGTATGCCAAAGAATTTCTCCAGACGAATCAGGCTGATTTCCTCGTCTTCGGACACCGCCACATCATGCTCGACCTGATGCTGGCTCAACGTAGCCGCATCATTATCCTGGGCGACTGGATCAAATATTTCTCCTTCGCGGTTTTTGACGGGGAATATATGTGGCTGGATCAGTTTGAAACCGAATAGATGGAACACGGATGAATATATAGCACATAGATGACACAGATTTAAACTGATCTACACAGATAAGAAAATAATCAGTGTAAATCTGTGTTGCTTGCATCTGCGTCATCTGTGTGCTTTTCTTATCTTCCTTTTTGTGTAACCTGTAATTATTAAATCTAAAGAGACGCGATGGATCATTAGACGCGATGGACCACGTCTCTTCTATGTTATTATGCCATGAATGCAATGCCTTTGATTCTCGGTGCGATATTGATCTTTATTATTGCCTACCGATTCTATTTCAGCTTCGTTGCCGCAAAGGTGGCAACCATCAACGATGAAAGATTAACTCCTGCCCACTCGCATTTTGACGGACACAACTTTGTCCCGACCAGTAAATGGGTGCTTTTCGGGCATCACTTCGCCGCGATAGCGGGTGCAGGGCCTTTAGTCGGTCCCGTATTGGCTGCGCAATTCGGTTACTTCCCCGGTTTTCTGTGGATGCTCGTCGGCTCCATCTTTGCAGGGGCTATCCACGACTATATTATCCTTTTTGCCTCCATCCGGTACGACGGGCAATCGCTCGCAGTGATCGCAAGACGTGAAATCAACAAAGTGAGCGGCGGTACTGCCTCATTGGCCATCTTTTTGATACTGGTGATAGCCATGGCCGGACTGGGATTGGTCGTGGTGAACGCATTGGCAGAGAGTTCGTGGGGTACATTTACCATTGCCTCAACCATTCCCATCGCTTTGTTCATGGGGATCTGGATGTTTAAATTCCGGAAAGGGAAAACAGCCGAAGCTACGGTGATGGGGGTGATTCTATTGACCCTTGCCGTGGTTTACGGACGGTATATCCCCGATTCACCCCTCGCTTCGTGGTTTTCATTTGACCATAAGACATTGACTATTCTTATTGCGATATACGGATTTGCGGCTTCGGTACTTCCGGTGTGGCTGTTACTCTCGCCGCGCGACTACCTGAGTTCCATTATGAAGATTGCGGTAATTGCGATGCTGGCTATCGGCGTTGTAATTGTAGCTCCGACCATGCATATGCCTGCTTTCACGGAATTTATACACGGTGGCGGCCCCATTATTCCGGGTACGCTGTTTCCATACCTCTTTATCACGATTGCCTGCGGGGCTATCTCGGGTTTTCACGCGCTGGTGAGTTCGGGTACGACGCCGAAGATGCTGATGAAGGAGTCTCACATCAAAAGTATTGCCGTTGGCTCCATGCTGGTGGAAGGTACCGTGAGTATTCTGGCTCTGATTGCAGCCTCCAGCCTGTTGCCTTATGACTATTTCGCGATAAACATTCCTGCCGAGAAGTTTGCAGCTTTTTTACCCAAGTTACAGGCGATGGGATTCACCGATTCGAACCTGAATCAGCTTTCGGCGGAAGTGGGAGAAAAGATTGCCGGACGTACCGGTGGTGCGGTCTCATTGGGAGTCGGTATGGCTCAGATTTTCTCGTCTATCCCGGGACTAAACGGGTTGATGTCCTATTGGTACCACTTCGCCATCATGTTTGAAGCGCTTTTCATCCTCACTACGATTGATGCGGGCACACGTATCGGTCGTTTCGTGATACAGGAGATGCTAGGCAAGGTTTATAAGCCGTTTCAGCAAAGCAATTGGCTGCCGGGCAACCTGATTGCGAGTGCTATTATGGTTTTTAGCTGGGGCTACTTCATTTATACGGGCAGTGTGGCGACTATATGGCCAATGTTTGGTACGGCTAACCAGTTGCTGGCTTCGATAGCGCTGGCGGTGGGTACTTCTTTTATCATCAACCGCGGATTGCTCCGATATGCCTGGATTACAATGGTGCCGTTCATCTTTGTGGGCTTCACGACTCTTTATGCCGGGGTAACAAATATCTTTAATATCTATATTCCCCAGATTTCGGACGATGCCAAGTGGGTGCAGGGCTCGATCAACCTGGCGTTGACGTTGTTGATTATGGCTTGCGCGTTTACAGTGTTCTTTTATGCAGTGAAGCAGTGGATTGGAGCGTATCGGGAAAGAAAAGAGACCCCTTCCGCCCTACCCGATGGGGAGGAGATAGAGATGGTGTAGGATTTGAGTCCGATATTTATGCTTTGCGGGAAAGTGCTGATAAGTATTTTCCCGGATTATATGTGTTTATAGGATGTATTTATAACGCGTCAAGCGGCCTGAAGCCGCTGATCGCTGGCGCTCCACACCGGGCAGCGGTTTTATACCGCTTACCGGATTGTCTATTCTCGGTAAAAACATGAATTACTTGCTTACAAACAAATAACCCGACTTATTCAAAATAGGAATTGAGTCGGGTTATTTGTTTTATGTTATGCCTCTCACGCTTTCGCAAGTGAAGACAACAGATGTATCTGTTCATCCTTACCAAAGACCAGTAAGCGGTCACCCAGGTGAATGACGTCGTTGGCTTTGGGGTTTACCTGAAGATTTTCCGAAGATGTATAGGAGCCAATCACGACGAGGTTGGTGCGGGAAGGGATGTTGGCCTCGCGATAGGTCTTACCGATCAGGTCACTTCCTTCATGTATCTCTACCAGCTTAAATTTATATCCACGCATCTCTTCTTTATTATCGGCAAACTCCACAAAACTGAAGAAATCTGTCGTAGTGGTGGCGATAGAGACAATGCGCTCCGATGCAAGTTCAATCTGTGAGATGATAAAGTCAGCACCCGCCTTTTTAAATTTCGGGGTGGAACTGGCATCCTCCACACGGGTAATTACTTTGATGATGGGGTTTAAATCCTTGGCGCTGAGCGTTACGAAAAGGTTTTCCGCATCGGTATTCAGTACAGAGATCAGGATTTTTGCCCGCTCGATGCCGGCATGTACCAATATTTCATCGTTGGTGGCATCGCCATCGATATGCAGGAGGTTTTCGTGAAAAACTTCTTTTAGTTTTTCATTCCGTTCTGCGTTGCTTTCGATCAAAACGACTTTCTGGCCTTTATGCAAAAGGTCATCCATTACTTTTTTTCCCGTTTTACCGTAACCGCAAATGATGTAATGATCTTTGAGATTTGCCAGTGCCTTGTCCATTCTCTTTAGCTTTAAAACATTTAATAATTCTCCTTCCATGAAAAAAGCAGACAACCGCCCCAAGGCGTATAAGCCCACTGTAAAACCCGATACGATCAGTAATATGGTAAATATCCGCCCCTGATCGGACAACGGATGCACTTCGCCATAGCCGATGGTGGCAAATGTGATCACCATCATATACAGAGAATCGAGCGGGGAATAACCTTCGATGATGATGTAGCCGAAGAAACCGATAATCACAATACCCACCAGAGCTGCTATCGGGACAAAAAAACGACGGCGGATCATAGCGTTCGCATTGATCTCGCCTGACATCCTGTGACGCTTATAGATCGGAATAATGTGATTTTCAACAATATTCCATAAGCGTTGATACCAGTCTTTCTTGTTTTTCATGTATTCTACCTGATTTTCTATTCTGTGTGATTCTTCAAAATTATAAATAAATTAGATTCCTATCGTATCCCGTTTGGATAAATATCAAACTTAGGGAATACAATTGAGTTTGTTTTGGTTTCACTAAACATAATTGCAAAGAAGAGTCGCTCATTATTTTGAGTTTATCTTCCTCACATATAATTAACACAAATATCATTTTATATTCATTTTACCACTACCTTAGCTGTGTGAAAATTAATACAATCAATTCAAAATACCCGGAAA
The DNA here is from genome assembly GCF_022808675.1 of Parabacteroides sp. FAFU027. Classification (NCBI taxonomy): domain Bacteria; kingdom Pseudomonadati; phylum Bacteroidota; class Bacteroidia; order Bacteroidales; family Tannerellaceae; genus Parabacteroides; species Parabacteroides sp. FAFU027. Next base: position 144,529 of record NZ_JAKZKV010000004.1, on the reverse strand, counting down.
TCACAAAAGACAGGGAGCGAAAGCCGAAAAGCCCACGAGTAGACAATTACAACCAATTCAATATAAAACATTTACTAAAATTCTTTGTGTTATTATTTGTATTAAGCGTAACGATTGTTAGTTGTGAAAAGAATGAACCTTCTGCAAGTTCAAATACAAACAGTAGTTTATCCAATAATCTTTTGAGCGGAAAGATTGATTCCTTTATCAGTGGAAGTGTAGATAGTGTATTAGCTTATCTAAAACTGGGCAATAAAGACACAACGCATTTCGGATACGAAACTATTGCTTCAGATGGAAGTTTTTCAATAAAAACGACGATAACACCAGCATCATCTGGCCTTGTTCGGTTCTATGATATGTTTGATGAAGATTTTACCGGCTCTATTAGTGATACAAACACCTATGTAAGTAAATACTCAATGGAATTTTATGCGTCTAGAAACGGAGTAACTTGCGGAGAAATCCTAAAAACAAACTACAATTCATTTGAAAAAGAGGATTCGACTGGTGCTTCTATGTCTGTATTTGTTTATTCTGATCGGGAATTAAAAGTATCAGGAAAAGAGATCCACTCATACAATGAAGGCAAAGCATATAGCGAGACTTATACTGCTAATTATGATTTTATCCTAAAAAAAGGATGGAATGAATTAGTTATGAAAAGAGTTTATTATAATCAATCTGCAACCGGTAGTGTTAAAACTGAAACAAGCCTTACCAGCAACATCACCAGTGATTTAAAATGGAGATTCTTCCCAGATAATCTAAGGAGCGCCAGCATTGAATCATATGCGCACAATATGAATCCGCTTTTTGGATTTATAAAGTAATAAGCCGCAGATTCTGAAATAGATTATCTCTTATCACTATATACTTGACAGGTTTTGAAAACCTGTCAGGTATAATAAATAGCCAGCAGAAAATCAATCTAATGATGGAAATCTCCATTTGAAAGACAATTATCTATTATATAACCAGCTAACTTAATGAAGTATCCCTTCAGACTCCTATATTTTTCATTATTGACTCTCATTTGCTGTGCTCAATCTACAAAACAAAAGGAGAATTCGAGAATCAATAAAGACGGATGCCAGTTGAACACCCGGTTCCAGTTACCCAAAGGATTTGCGCGAGTACCGGTAAAAGATAACTCCTTTGCTGATTATCTTCGTCATTTACCTTTAAAACCTTTCGGAGCAAAAGTTTGCTATTACAACGGGGCGATCAAAGAGAACGAGGTATATGATGCGGTCGTTGATATGAATATCGGTCATCAGGATTTACAACAATGTGCTGATGCAGTCATTCGCTTAAGAGGTGAGTATCTATTTCAACAAAAGCGTTTCGATGAGATATCGTTTACATTGACAAATGGTTTTGAGGTTGATTATCCCCATTGGATGAAAGGCTATCGTGTAAAAGTAACCGGAAATAAGACCTCCTGGCAAAAAACGGCTCAACCGTCAAATACCTATAAAGAGTTCCGCAAATACCTTGACTTCGTGTTCATGTATGCAGGAACATTATCTTTATCAAAAAGCCTCCACAGTAAAAGCATTAGGGAAATAAAGATTGGGGATGTGTTTATCAAAGGAGGTTCTCCCGGTCATGCGGTAATTGTGGTAGATATGGCAGAAAATAAGACAGGAGAGAAGATATTTATGCTGGCACAGAGTTATATGCCTGCACAAGAGACCCAAATATTGAAGAACCCGGACAATGCCCAACTAAGTCCGTGGTATAGTGCCGACATTTCCGGTGATTTGGAAACCCCGGAATGGATATTTAAAACCAATCAGCTAAAGACGTGGTAGATTTCACCATTATCAAAAAAGCCGCAACGCGTAAAGTTACTTACCCGTTGCGGCTTTTTTGTCCTAACAATTATAGTTGTTACTATTTCAAAAAGGACGTTATTCTAATTAGACCCTCATTTATGGTCATGGTCATAATTCTCGCCCAGATATAACTTGGCAAAATCCTCCGTGACCGCTTTCATCTTCTCCACAAAACCAAGATCAGTGGTCTGTTTGGCTTTCATAGCATACACGCAGAGTTGGTGTAACAACCGGAGCATTTCGGCATTCTTCTTTTGCAGTGTGGGATCATCGGTCAAAGCTATACGCTGAGTCATGAAATACTGCGTCGCCACTTCCTGTATCTTATTCGCATGCTCATCCTTATTATTTACCCAACGGACAATTTGGTTGTAATTCAGCGGAGTGGCTTTTGATAGCTCCACGATTTGGTTCATGCTCTTTTCGATGGTGGAAATGTCCTCCCTAATCATGTCAATACGCATTTTATCATTGTAAATACCGCAGGGAATTTCGCAATGTGCCATCACCCGAATGGGATTCAACACCAACAAAAACATTGATAATGAAAACAGTGCAATGAGTCTTTTCTTCATAGTGTTATTTTTTTGAGGTTCTCTTTCAGAACAAATCCCTATTTTGAAAAGTTCAGACATGTGCTTCTAAAAGCAGGCAAGGCGAATATCCGAATATTTGAATTGATGAAAGAAGCCGGAGGCAGGTTATATCGGGGAAGAAGAAAGTATAAAAAAGCAATGATGACTATGTACAGGTATGACCTCATACATAATCATCATTTTAGGTATAGGAAAAGATGTTTAAGATATAATATGCGGCACAAAACGGCTCAGATTATCGGTAATCAGGGATTTACTTTCCCGGATACCTACCCCGGCGGGCTCGCAACCGATTACCCAGGAACCAACCACCGTATAATTGTATTCAAACTCCGGCAACGGATTGTATTGCTGGAATATATATCCCTCTTCACCATAATTACCATAAGTCTGCGCCAGTACCTGCTGCATCTTCACGATGGTAACGTTCTCTCCCTCTCTGGAATAGATCGGCTTCTTTACGAAATCGTATTTGAACGGTGTTGATTCGAAGTATGCCGGTAAGAGATTGGGATGATCGGGAAACAATTTCCACAGGATCGGTAAAATAGCCTTGCTCGAAAGCAATATTTTCCAGGCCGGTTCTATCCAGATTGTTTTGGTCGCCGATGTAAGGATGTGTTTTCCAAATTCCTCGTTGATCAACCATTCCCACGGGTAGAGTTTAAAAAGATTAGGAATAGGGCGACATTCCATATCAACAAAACTTTGTGTTTCCGAGTCCCAACCGATATCCTCCAGGTAAATAAACTCCGTTTCCAGTCCCGCCTGAATGGCGCAATCCCGCAGATACTCCACGGTAGTGAGGTCTTCTTCATTATCCTTCAGACAACAGAAATATAACGGGCCTTTGTGAAGATAATCCTTGAGGTATTTCCAGTACGCTATGAGTTTTTCGTGAATGGAATTGAACTGATCGGCTCCGCGCTGTATATCTTCGAGCCAAAACCACTGCACTACTGATGCTTCAAACAACGAAGTGGGCGTATCCGCATTAAACTCCAGCATTTTCGGAGGATTTACGCCATCGTAAGCGAAATCAAAGCGTCCGTATATGGATGGCAGATCATCGTTCCACGACTGCTCGATTAGCGGAATGTACTGTTCGGGAATATGAAACAAAGAGTAGAGCTTGTGATCAATCACGTGCTGCACGGCATCCAGACAACGATCGAAGAGCTCCTGCGTAGCCTGTTCCAACACCTCTACCTGCGACATATTAAAGGAATAGTAGGCGGTTTCGTCCCAATAGACATCCCCCATGGAGTGAAATCCAAAACCAATCTCCTCCACACGTTTTTTCCAGTCGTCGCGGGTCTTACATTTTATTCGTCTCATATCATCGTATTAACTTCCTACCCTGAAACCGGAATATCCGAATCCACCACGGGATACACTTCCGCTGGTTGCTTTCCCTGAAATACTTCCGGATTCGTATCCGGCATGACTATATCCGCTTCCACCAAAATAACCATAAGGATAGAAATGAACATAATGTCCGGTATGCCCACGTTGTGAAGCGGTGTATTGACTGGTACTATCTCCACGCACAAATAAGCGCTTTGCAGGCTCTGCTTTCTGGTGATTACAGGATGAAGTAATGCCTGCCACCAATACTAATTCTATTATTGAGCTTTTTTTCATCTCTTCTTATTTAACAGTGACAAAAAACTCGTATTCTTTTGGAATAAACTCTGCTCTTTGATTCCCGTCATCATCCGTCATATATTGCAGCGAGTCTGATAATGAAGGGACAGTATCCACACGGGTTATAGTCTTGATAATGCGATTGTCCTTATAGACATTTTCGCTGGTAATCAACAAAGTATTTTGATCATCAAGCTTTTTGGTACTTAATTTCACCTCTACAGAGTGAGTTTTGTCTAAATCTTTTACTTCACCTCCTCCTTCATCGCAAGATGCCAGCAGTAGAAGCCCGGAGCAAAACATTAACATCAGATGTTTCATGATTTTGTTTTCTTATTTTCAATTGTGGTTAGAAATAAAATGCGGTATAAAGAATCTCCTATCTCTTTTTTTCCATGGACGTACAGCAAATACACCTCATTGATTGGTTACATTTTTCACATTTCAATCAATGCCCGGCAAATATATATGAATATTTGCAATCAACTATTATAGAAAAGGAATAATCCATTTATTGCAAATCTCTTGGAAATAAAAAAACAGACAGATGAGTACGCAGGCACCTCCCCTCCACCTTCTTTCTCTTCTCTTATAATCAATTAAGCAATAAATTTCTTACCTTTGCGAGCAATTTGAAGGGAAGATTGTTTTTAAATATTCTACCGGTAAAGAATTGATTCAAGTAATAGAATAACAAACAAATAAACATCAACTTTAATCATGGCAAAAAAAGCGCTCTTACTGATCCTCGATGGTTGGGGAATCGGCAATCACTCGAAAGCAGACGTAATCTATAACACCCCTACCCCTTACTGGGATTATCTCGTTTCTACTTACCCTAACTCTCAGTTGCAAGCTTCAGGCGAAAACGTCGGTTTGCCTGACGGACAGATGGGTAACTCTGAAGTAGGTCACTTAAATATCGGTGCAGGTCGCATCGTTTATCAGGATTTGGTGAAAATCAATATCGCTTGCCGCGACAACTCTATCCTGAAAAATCCGGAAATCGTTAAAGCATTTACATACGCTAAAGAGAGCGGCAAACAGGTTCACTTCATGGGTCTTGTATCTGACGGTGGCGTACACTCTTCTTTGGATCACCTTTTCAAGTTGTTGGAAATCTCTAAAGAGTACGGCATCGAAAAATCTTTCGTTCACGCTTTCATGGATGGTCGCGACACAGACCCACGCAGCGGTAAAGGCTTTATCGAAGCGCTCGAAAACCAGATGGCTAAAACCACAGGCCAAATCGCAACGATGATCGGTCGTTATTATGCGATGGACCGTGACAAACGTTGGGAGCGCGTGAAAGAATCATACGATGCAATGGTTAACGGTGTGGGTACTCCTACTACCGATATGGTTGCTTCGGTTCAGGCTTCTTACGATGCAGGTATCACCGACGAGTTTATCAAAGCTGTAGTGAAAGTGGATGCTAACGGAAACCCTGTGGCTAAAATCAGCGAAGGTGACGTAATCATTTTCTTCAACTACCGCAACGACCGCGCGAAAGAGCTGACTATCGTACTGACTCAGCAGGATATGCCTGAGCACGGCATGAAAACCATTCCTTTGCACTACTGTACCATGACTCCGTACGATGCAAAATTCCAGGGAATGCACATCCTTTTCGACAAAGACAATGTACAAAATACGTTGGGAGAATATGTTTCTTCATTGGGCATGAAACAACTCCGCATCGCTGAGACTGAAAAGTACGCTCACGTTACTTTCTTCTTCTCTGGCGGTCGCGAAGCTGAATTCGAAGGCGAAGAGCGCATCCTGGTATCTTCACCAAAGGTTGCGACTTACGACCTGAAACCTGAGATGAGCGCTTACGAGGTAAAAGAAAACTTAGTAAAAGCTATCGGCGAGCAAAAATATGATTTCATCGCTTGTAACTACGCTAACGGTGACATGGTAGGCCACACCGGCATCTACGAAGCGATCGAAAAAGCAATTGTAGCGGTTGACAACTGTGTAAAAGATACAGTTGAAGCTGCCAAAGCAAACGGTTACGAAGTAATTATCATCGCTGACCACGGTAATGCTGACAACGCGGTGAACAATGACGGTTCGGCTAACACGGCTCACTCTTTGAATCCGGTTCCTTTCGTTTACGTAACAGAAAATACTGCTGCGAAAGTAGAAAACGGTATCCTGGCTGACGTTGCACCTTCTATCTGCAAAATATTAGGTGTTGATGTTCCTGCTGAAATGACAGGCAAAAGCCTGATCTAACAATTTGAATTAATATTTCGAATTCACATATTGTAGAGACGCAAAATCTTGCGTCTCTACGTTTGTTTAAACACCCTACATCCATGCTTCAGATAGATGATACCATCATCAGCTTCGATCTGATCGAACGCGAATTTATTTGTGACCTCAACACCTGCCTCGGCGCCTGCTGCATCGAGGGTGATTCGGGTGCACCCCTCATTTACGAAGAACGGGACAAAATCGAAGAGCTTTTACCAGTGATTTGGGATGACCTGTTGCCCGAAGCGAAGAAAGTAATCGAAGAGACCGGCGTCTCCTACATCGACGAAGAGGGCGACCTGGTGACCAATCTGATTCATGGTAAAGATTGCGTCTTTACCTATTACGAAGGAAACGGCATTTGCAAATGCGTCCTCGAGAAAGCATTTCGTGAAGGCAAATCCGACTTTTACAAACCGATCTCCTGTCACCTTTACCCAGTCCGACTGAAAGAGTATGACGGTTTTACCGCCGTGAATGTACACCGCTGGAAAATATGCAAGTGCGCCGAAGTTTTGGGACGTCGTGAAGGTGTAAAGCTTTACCAATTCCTCAAAGAGCCGCTGGTTCGTCGTTTCGGAGAAGAGTGGTATGAGCAGCTGGACATCGCGGCAAAAGCATTGCCTGATGCGGAATAATATTGAAAAGCGAAATCGGTCCGGTTTCGCTTTTTTGTTCCTGAACAAATGGTCTTTGGCATGGATTTCCATTCATTTCCAGTCATTTCATCCACAAAGTCAGCGATTATCAACCCATTGCGATATTCATTTGTGATAAAATAGCTATTTTTGGACTTCTAATACTACTAACAAACATAGCATCTTATGATTTCAAACAGTGAAAGCATCGACATCAAGTATCTGATTGCCAATGATTGTGACCATCAATGGGGTCTGACAGTAAACAGCGTCGGTTTTCAGGAAATCAAACCCGGCTCAGAGTATCCTCTCAAAGAACATCCCTCCGGTTATTATTTCAATTATAATAAAGGACGAATTCTCCGCGAATATCAGCTTGTTTATATCACCCGGGGGCATGGTGTCTTCAAATGCGATGATACCCCGGAAACTCAAATCGGACAGGGCTCCCTGTTTCTGCTTTATCCCGGTAAATGGCACACTTATCATCCGGACATCAAGTCGGGCTGGAACGAATATTACATAGGCTTTTCAGGCTCTATCATTGACAACCTTGTTGTTTCCGGTTTTCTAGACCCGGCAACTCCGATTTTAAACATCGGACTGAGCGAAGAAATCGTGCGCCTTTACAAGGAAGCCATTGAGGTCGCCAAGGCAGACAAAAGCGGCGCTCAGCAACTGTTAGCCGGAATAGTGATGCACATCACCGGTATCGCTCTTTCCATCTTTAAAAACAAAGTATTCGAAACAGACGAAATCGACCAGAAGATTGAGCGGGCCAAAATCATTATGCGCGAAAGTATCATGCAAGACATTGACCTGGAACAGCTCGCCTCGAAACTCAACCTGAGTTATTCGTGGTTTAGAAAGGTATTTAAAGATTATACCGGTTTTGCTCCCGCCAAATACTTCCAGGAGCTAAAGATGCAAAAAGCCAAAGAACTGTTGACACATACCGGAAAGCCGGTAAAAGAGATTTCGATCATGCTCAACTACGAATCTACGGAACATTTCTCCACCTTATTCAAGAAGAAAACCGGCTTTACGCCGCTTGAATACCGCCACCATGGACGGGAGAATTCAACCAAATAACCAGAGGGCCTAAAGCCCTCTTTTTTTGTCCTTAAATGATACCATATCTTTAATTTTATCAATTCGCCCACGCTCATCCCGAAACAGCCTGTGTAAAAATCACTTTTACCCCCTAAAACAACTGCCATTTTTAACCTATCCTGCTCTATCCCGAGTTAAAACAACTTATCACACTATCCTACAATAGATTACAGCACATAACACCCAAATCCCGAATTATCCCGAAAAATCAAATCACTAATCATTAAAATCATTTTGACAACCCGCATAACAACGAGGCTTCTTACTTTTGTTTTTACATATTTTTCAGCTTTTACCACCTACTATTTTCACTAAAAAAGCTGGAAAAAACCGCTTTACACATTAACCTTATAATTAAACCATGAGACAGAAAAGAAATCTATTTCTTGCTCTGTTGTTTTTTGCATTTATATACCTTCAAGCAAAAAACACACCCATTAATCGGGAAGCATTAGTCACCCGAAACAATGTATTGGTCAATACATTGGACTCGCTGAATTCGCTAAGTGTAGGAAACGGCAATTTTGCATTCACAACCGACATTACCGGATTACAGACTTTCCCTGAAAAGTATCTTGATGGTGTTCCATTAGGCACCCAATCCCAATGGGGATGGCATAGCTTTGCCAATCCCAACAACTACCGTTTTGAAGAGACTCTGAAAGCGTATGACTTCAGAGGGCGTCAGGAGTTATACTCTACCCAGTTTAATGAAAAGGGACGCCAGCAGGAAGCCTCCGATTGGTTTCGTGTAAATGCTCACCGCATTCATCTGGGACTGGTCGGGCTGGAAATGACCACCAATAATGGCAAAAAAGTGGTGGCAAATGACCTCAGAAACACGCAACAACAACTTAACCTCTGGACTGGGGAGATCAATAGCCGTTTCACCGTGGATAATCAGCCAGTGGCGGTAAAAACAGTTTGCGACCCGGAAGCAGATATGATTGCCGGTGAAATTAATTCTTCGCTTATACCAGCGGGACATTTGCAGATCAACTTTAAATTCCCATATCCGTCAGGCAAACACGTCGATGATGCCTGCAACTGGAACTCTCCGGAAAAACACCAGACCTCTGTCGTGGAGAAAGGCGCCCAATACGTCATCCTGAAACGTGTGATCGACGCTACCGAATATTACGTAACGATCCAATGGACAGGCGCTGCCGACTTCTCGGAAAAAGCTGCCCACTACTTTATTTTATCACCGAAAGGTAATTCGGTTTCGTTTACGTGTGCGTACACTCAAAAACAGCAACCCGTTGATCACTCCACTTTTTCAACAACAGAGAAGCGTTCGGCTGACTACTGGAAAGGTTTTTGGCAAAGAGGTGGCGCGATTGATTTTTCTCAATGTAAAGACCCAAGAGCTAAAGAGCTGGAACGCCGTGTAGTGCTTTCCCAATACCTGATGGCCATTCAATGCTCCGGAAACGTTCCACCACAGGAGACGGGACTGACCTATAACAGTTGGTTTGGCAAATTTCACCTTGAAATGCACTGGTGGCATGCAGTACACTTTGCTTTATGGGGGCGTCCCGACCTGATGGAGCGCAGCCTCGACTGGTACTTCAAGGCTTACCCGATTGCGAAGCAGATTGCCGAAAGACAAGGCTTTAAAGGAGTACGCTGGATGAAGATGACCGATCCATCGGGAGTGGAATCGCCTTCGAAAGTCGGTTCTTTCCTGATTTGGCAGCAGCCTCACTTTATTTATATGGCCGAAATGGCTTACCGCAACCATCCTTCGCAGGAGGTTATCAACAAGTATAAAGATTTGGTTTTCGCTACGGCAGAGTTTATGGCATCGTTTGCCACTTACGACATGATGGAGGGAAGGTATGTGCTGAAAGGTGCTATTCCCGCTCAGGAAACTTTGCGCGCCAGCGAAACCGTCAATTCGCCATTCGAACTCTCATACTGGCATTTTGCCATGGGAGTGGCGCAGGAGTGGAGAAAACGTGCCGGACTTCCCAAGAACCTGCAATGGGAAGAGCTGATTGATAAACTTTCACCATTGGCAGCACAAGATGGCCTCTATCTGGCCGCAGAAACCGCGACTGACACTTATAAAGATATCCGTTTTACCTCCGACCACATGGCGGTACTCGGCGCATTAGGCATTTTACCTAAATGTAATCTGGTCAGAACGGATTATATGAAAAATACCTTCAACTGGATTTGGGACAACTGGAACTGGGGCAAAACCTGGGGTTGGGATTTTGCCATGACTGCGATGTCAGCCGCTCGTCTGGGCATGCCGGATAAAGCTGTTGGCGCTTTATTGATGGACAAAAGAACTAATACCTATCTGCTTAACGGACATAATTATCAGGATCAACGCCTACGCATTTACCTTCCCGGAAATGGTGGCCTACTGAGTGCTGTAGCCATGATGTGCGCCGGTTGGGACGGCTGCAAAGAAAAGAATCCCGGGTTCCCCAAAGACGGCAAATGGAACGTCAAATGGGAAGGACTGCAACCTATGCCATAAACAATACAGGCAAAAACGCTATATACTAAACACACAATCGTTAATCAATAATCACAATCATGAAAAAATGGATTCCACTTTTTGTTGGTTTATTCAGCTTTCTCACCTCGTGTGTGAACGAGTTGGATAAATATTATGAAACTCCCGACTGGCTGAAAGGAAACTCCTGGGAAGTGCTGGAAAAGAACGGCAACTTCAAGCTTTTTCTTTCGGCGGTAGAGCGAACATCGTACAAAGACCTGGTTCAGGGCAAAGGTATCATCACTGTTATGGCTCCGACCGATTCGGCTTTTCAGGCCTACCTGACCGCGAATAATTACAATTCTGTAAATGACATTCCGCTGTCTCAGTTAGATAAACTGATCGGAAATCACTTACTGTTCTACTCTTTCAACAAAGAGGCTTTTGAAGATTACAAGCCCAATGGAGTGGAATCGGAAAACCAGTACAAAGGAATGTATTACAAGTTCCGGACCAAAAGCCGCGACTCCATCTCGGTGGAATACGATGCAACTTTGGGACAATATCACAAAGTGATTCATTTTGATCGTTTCCTTCCGGTTTTTTCAAATAACATATTCGTCGGAAAAGGGATTGATGCCAAATCAAACTACGAATTCTTTTATCCGAATTCCACCTGGACCGGAAGCACCGGTTTCAACGTTTCGAATGCGTCTGTCAAAGATTATGCCCTTGTTTCGGACAATGGTTATGTATATACACTGAATAAGGTGCTCGATCCGCTCGAAACCATTTATACCAATCTGAAGAATGACGCCGGTTACTCACAGTTCACCAAAGCTTATGACCGCTTTGCCCAGTATCAATACGATGCGACCGCCACGACGGATTACGGTAAAGGGGATTCCCTTTTTGTAAAAAGCTATGGAGCCACGCTTCCTGCAATAGCTTCCGAATGGCCTATTTCATCTTATCTCTCGCTGTCTATTCTTTCTTATGGTGCGCATAATGTTTTTGCACCAGACAACAGTGCAATGCAGGCGTTCTTTAACAAATACTGGGCTCCTTACTATTCCGATATTACGAAAGTAAACTTCGAGCCGATGTTGGCATTCCTGCAAAACCACGTATGGAGCGGCACCATTCTCTTTCCTCAGCAAATTGAATCGGGGCTGTACAAATCAACTTACGGCACTCCGATCAAGTTCGACCGAAGCGCCGCTCAAAAGAAAAGCATCTGCGTAAACGGCTCTATCTACGGACTGAATCAGGTAGTCGTTCCACCGATGTTCCAGAAGGTAACCGCTCCGATGTATTGTGATCCAAAATATAACCTGATATTGGATATGATGAAAAATGCATCATACATCCCGACTTTGATTTCGAATTCCAACTCCTTTGACATCTTCTATCCTTCGAATGATATGTTGCTGTCATACACCAACCTGGACGGAAAGGCAATGTACTACATCAATACAAATCCGCTGAAATACGGAGCGCAGGAGATTCAGATTGACGGGGATAACGGCCCAACCACCATGAGTGTCAACCAAAAGAAAACACTGGCCGGTTCGCATATTGCTACTGAAAAGATTTCAACACGTACCAATGAAGCGGTTTACCGCACTCTGCAACCATACAATTACATTTACACAAAAGGAAATAAGGCATATTCATCATCTCTTTATAACATAGGTTCGGATGCCAAGGTGCCTACATTTACAAAAATCGAAGGCGAATGGGATAATGGTAACGCTTATGCTTTGAATGGAGAGACAGCCTCTGCTCTTGTTCCGGAATCGAACCAGTTTAAATCGCTTTCAACCACTACTTCTCCCGCAGATTTAAAAACATTTATAGCTTACATGACTGCCGCCGGATTTACTTCAGCGACGCCTCCGTATAACTTCCTGCAGGGAGAGCGTTTTATCGCTTTGGTTCCACCCGCAGCCAGTCTGCTTGCTGCTTATAATGCATTACCAAGCAAAACAACAGAAAAAGTGGCGGCCCTATTCAAACCCTACTTTATCAACGTAAGTGCCAGCAACCTGCTGGATTACCCTTTCCCGGGAGCCAACGTACAGGGTCAACTGGTCACATTCGGAAAAAAATCGGACGGGACCACCGCAACTTTCACTCTGGTTGACCGCGGAAGTGAGTTGGTCATCATTGATGCCAAAGGAAATGAAGCGAAAGTCTTAAACTATTTCCCTTATATCTACGCAGACGGAGCTGTCTATATGATTGATAAAACATTGGCAGTCGAATAAATAAAACTACGGATATGAAGATATTTCAAAAAATAGCAATATCACTGATTGCCCTGCTGGCAGTGCAATCTATAGCAGCACAAAGAATACTGACCGGTACTGTCCGTGACTCAAAAACCAACGAAGCACTGACCGGTGCCAACGTATATATCATGAATGCTGAGAATCGTTCACTGGGAGGTTGCATCGCGGATTTGAACGGTGAGTACAGACTAAAGATTCCTGAAAAAGGAAACCTTACCATCAGATATTCGTTTGTTGGTTACAATTCAAAATCAATCAAATATACTGACCAGAAAACGGTTAATATCGTTCTAGAAGATGCCACTACGCTTAACGCAGTTGAAGTATCAGCCCGAAAGATTGAGAAAAACGCATTGGGACAAACTACCCGCGAACGCGTATCGGCTGTACAAAAAATCAACCTGGATAACCTGGAGACTGCCAATGTAACCAACGTCACCGAAGCCCTTCAGGGAGCCCTGCCCAACGTGGATATCCTGACAGGTGCCGACCCTGGTGCCGGAACTTCCATCCGCATCCGCGGTACGTCATCATTAAGCGCATCTGCTGAACCGCTTTTCGTATTAGACGGTGTACCTATGCCGGTTGACGTTTCGTCTGATTTCAACTTTTCCACAGCCAACTCGGACGATTACAGCCAGTTGCTCAACATTTCCCCAAGCGACATCCAAAGTATCGAGGTACTGAAAGATGCTGCTGCAACAGCTATCTACGGTTCGAAAGCCGCTAACGGAGCACTTTTGATCACCACGAAAAAAGGCAGCAAGGGTAGAATGGCTTTTTCCTATTCATCTAAATATGAGACAACCCATGAACGCAACTCTATCCCGATGCTGAATGCCAAACAGTATGTTTCGATGATGCAGGATGCGCTCTGGAATTCCATTAATGATGCAGGCCAGGGAACAAGTGAAGCATCGACCTACATGAACCTACTTTACAATACCAAGGAAATCGGTTATGACCCCACCTGGGCTTACTTCAAAGAGTACAACCAGGATATAAACTGGCTGGACCAAATCACGCAAAACGGTTTGTCGTGGGATAACAACGTTTCGCTTTCCGGTGGAGGTGATAAGGCCGATTACCGTTTATCATTAGGCCATCTGATGAATGACGGAACCACCGTGGGTACAAAATACCAGCGCTTCAGCGGTAAATTCAACATGCGCTATAAATTTTCCGACAAACTGGATATCGGTGTCGACTACAGCTTTACCCGGGGTAAAAGAGATGCCTCCTACTTTAGTAACCTTCGTAGCCAGGCGTTCACTAAAATGCCAAACATGAGCCCCTACATCATCGGCGCTGACGGGTTACCTACGAAAGAATACTTTACACCATACAGCTATCTTCAGGGTTCATATTCAACCAACGGAATTTTTAACCCGGTCGCCGTGGCTAACGAGGCTAAAAACCAAACCACATCGGTAACAAGTCTGATGATTTTCAACCTGCATTACAAATTCTTCAACGGCCTGGATTATTTCGGCATCATGGGTTTTCAGTCCAATATGAATACGACTGAGAAATATTTGCCACAATCTGTAACCGGCCAGTCTTATATCAGTCCGTATGTCGGTGTCAGCTCAGAAGGTGGCTCTGACGTAATGTATCTGACTACTGAAAACCGGTTACTTTTCAACAAGACATTTGCCGAGAAACACAAAGTGCTGTTGAGTGCCAAATGGAATACCGAAAGCCAAAGTACATCATCATTCTCAGGCAGCACTACCGGAAGCTCAAGTTCGGGGATTACCGACCTTATATCGGGAAGTAACTCGAAAAACCTGGGCCCGGGTTCAGGACACGTACTCTACAGAAGTATGGGGGGACTGCTGAATGCCCAATACACATTGATGGACCGCTATGTCGTGAACGGTGGTGTGGGTATCGAAGCCAGCTCAAGTTTGCCTGTGAACAGCCGCTGGGGAGCATTCCCAAATGTCGGTGTGGCGTGGATTTTCAATGACGAAGAGTTCATGAGAAAATACAAATTTATCACCATGGGTAAATTGCGTGTCAACTGGGGACAGAGTAGCAACTCTCCATCCGGTTCTGCTCCTTACGTAGGTTCATTGAGCGCTATCGCCAATGGGTATGGTGAAATGGCTGCTATCCAGCCGGTGAAAATCCAACTGGATAACATCACATTTGAAACCATATCGCAATCAAACCTGGGTGTTGATGTGGGATTGTTTGACAATCGTCTGAATCTGACCTTAGACCTGTACGACAAACTTACCACCAATATGTTGCAAAGTGATGTTGATGTGCCGACTTCAACCGGTTATACTACCGTGAAATACTACAACTCCGGTAAAATGGACAATAAAGGTTGGGAGTTTTCTGCCGATATGCAGGTGCTGAAAACTAAAAACTGGAAGCTGAATTTCAACTTCAACATTTCCCGTAACAAAAACGAAATTGTAGAATTACCCGAAAACAAACAAGCGCTGAACTATACCTTTGATAACAAAACCTACGCCTACAAACTGACAGAAGGAGAGCCTCTCGGTTCATTCTACGGGTACAAGTATCAGGGTGTTTATCAAAACGTAACCGAGACTTACGCCAAAGATTCCAAAGGCAATACCATCAATGACATCAACGGTAAGCCGGTGGTGATGAAAAATGGTACCGTAAAAGTTTACCCGGGTGATGCCAAATATGCCGATATGAACAACGATGGGGTAATCAACAAATACGACATCGTGTACATAGGCAACTCTAACCCACTGGTTATCGGCGGTTTCGGGCTTAATCTTTTATATAAAAACGTTGGATTGGTTGCCTCCTTCCACGGTCGTGCCGGACAAAAAGTGATCAACCAGGTGCGTATGAATAACGAATACATGTACGGAACCGACAACCAAAGTACCGCAGTACTTCGCCGCTGGCGTCACGAAGGGGACAACACCGAAATTCCCCGTGCATTGTATGGACGCGGCTACAACGATCTGGGTTCAGACCGTTTCCTTGAAGATGCTTCATTCCTCCGTCTGAAAACCCTGACGCTGAAATATGACCTTCCGAAAAAAATCTCGGATAGAATGCACGTCAGAAGACTTCAGATCTATGCTACCGGTTATGACTTGCTGACATTCACTAACTACAAAGGCCAGGACCCTGAAATCAGCCTGAAATTCGTAAACGGACTGTATCCAATGTACATTGACAATGCCTCAACCCCAAAACCAATGCGTTTTGCTTTTGGCTTGAATCTTAATCTCTAATACGTTACAAATATGAAATTCAATCATTATATCGTCTCGCTATTGATGCTTGCATTTACGGCAACTTCATGCCAGGACTACCTGACCGTTCTCCCCGAGAACAACCAGAGCACCTCGCAATACTGGAAAACGAAAGAAGATGTGGAGGCCGTACTGGGTGCCGGATATGTGAAACTCCGCGCGGCTCAGGAATATCTGATGCTCTGGGGAGAAGCCCGAGGTAACGGTGTTTACTTCAGCACAACCGGTACTACCGGCCAGCTCGCTGCTCAGAAGCTCCGCCAGTTTGATATCCTGGCCACCAACGATTTGGCTAAATGGGACAAACTCTACGCCATAATCGGTATGGCAAACTCTGTAATTAAATACGGGCCGACTGTGAAAGATGCATCATTTAATGTAAACGTGATGCACTCCTACCTTTCTGAAGCCTATTTCCAGCGTGCCCTGGCCTATTTCTACCTGGTGCGTATCTGGAAAGACGTTCCGTTCGTAAACCAACCCTATGTAGACGATTCTGCACCTTACGATATGGCAAAAGCATCGGGCGATGAAATTCTCAAAAGCTGTCTCGTTGACCTGAATAATGCGCTGGAATCGGCTAAAATCAAATTTCCAGAGACGAATGTGGACAATCCCTTGAACACCAAAGGGCGTGCCACCAAATGGGCGATTTACTCATTGATGGCCGATATCAACCTCTGGCTGGGTAATTATGACGACTGCATCTCAAACTGCGAATCGGTAGTCAACTCCGGACAGGTAGGTTTGATCAGCGGAGCAAACTGGTTTAGCAATTTCTTCCCGGGCAATAGTAACGAAAGCATTTTTGAGATTCAATACAGCTATACGCTCAACCAGACCAACTCATTCATTTCATGGTTCTCAACCAACAAGTATTATTTCATTTCGCCATACCAGCAAGCTCTGTATGAAGCCGAACCCACCGATTTGCGTGGTCTGAATGCCTCTTATACAAGCAGCGATAGCAAAATCTGGAAATACATCGGAATCAAAACATATACAAGTACTTCAGACTCCAGAAACTCCAGCACACAAACTGACCAAAACTGGATTATCTACCGACTGGCAGACATTTACCTAATGGAAGCCGAAGCTTACGCGATGAAAGGCGGCGTTGACAACATGACTAAAAGTACCGCTTTGGTGAATACCATCCGCAACCGTGCAGGCCTGGGTTCCTCACCCGGCGCTTCTGAAAAACTGGATATGATGAAGATTATTCTGGCAGAACGTCAACGCGAATTCTTTTGCGAAGGTAAAAACTGGTTTGACCTTGTCCGGATTGGTAGCCGTGAAGAAGTTGGCTTTAAGGACTTCTTCATCGAACAGGTACTACAGGTCGCATCGGCCAGCAACAGCGCCATGATACGGTCTATGTTACAAGATCAAAATTCATGGTATCTGCCTATCCATTCCGATGAATTGCAAATCAATAAGCTACTGGTTCAGAATCCCTATTACGCAAATTTAGGTAACTAATTTTCAGGGAAAACACCGATTCCGGAAGTAGTCAAAACATTAATAATTAATGACGCATGAAAAAGATATTATTTCTATTAGTCATCTCAATCGCAGCCTTTTGCTCTTGCACCGATCCTTACGCTGCCGATTCGACATACATCAAAGACACCAGCGCATTGCCAGCGGCTTCTTACCTGGAGCAAACCGACTCGTTGAATGCATCTCTATGGGTAGAATTGCTGAAATACGCCGATTTATACAACACCATGAACCTGGCGGCAAACTACACCTGCTTCGTACCCAACAACGATGCGATGAAGGCCTATCTAAGCAAAAAGGGGGTTACCAAAGTAACCGACCTGAGTCTGTCCGATGCCAAAACCCTGGTGAAATACCACACGATAAAAGGTGCTGCCTATAGCGCGGTAAGCTTCGAGGAAGGAGTTATTTCCGACACCACGGCGACCGGAGACTACCTCTCGACTTCATTCGCTGAAAACGGTGGTGCCGTAAGGATTAACCTTGAGGCAACCATAACCAAAACGGTTAAGACCAATAACGCATATGTACATATCCTGAATTCGGCACTTACTCCGGTTACTGAAACCATTTGGGATAAATTGCAATCCAGCGATTTCACCATTTTCAGACAAGCAGTTGAAGCAACGGGATACAAAGACAAACTGAATACGATTTCAGAAGTTATTAACAGCGTGGCTTACAAATACCACTACACGTTGTTTGCGGTACCCGACAGCGTATATAAAGCAAAAAATATCACCAGCTTAGCCTCACTCCGGGATTCACTCAAAGCCGGAAGCGATTACACGGCCTCAACCAATGCACTGAATCTTTACGTTGCTTATCACTTATTTAACCAACAGGTTTCATACTCATCACTGGCATACTTTGCTCTGACCGATACCAAGCGTTCTAAGAACTATTCGACCGTAGCTGCGGACCAGTTGCTTAATGTCTCTGAGGTGAACAAAGTGCTTTATGTAAACTATAATTCGACAACCAAAACCGGGGTGAAATTTCTGGCAGTAAACCGCAACTGCAAAAACGGTGTCGTACACGTTATGAGCGGCCTGATGCCGGTTGTCATTCCAAAGGCTACTACCTTACAATGGGAGCTGACTGATTTCTCACTCATGTCCTCTCTTCTTCCGAAATACAGGGTTTCAGGTCTGACTACCGACTACTCTTATCAGCTTACGTCCGATTTGTTTACCTGCTACAAATGGCTTTCGGTACCTGACACCAAACCGGGATTGACCTATGTCATCACCAATAAAAACAACGCGGTTCCTTACAAGGCCCTGAACTACGATTATCTGCGTCTCAACCTGGGAACCTACGGATGGGTGGAAATGACGACTCCGACTATCGTGGCCGGAACCTACAAAGTGACCATCGAACATTACAATCCGTTGGCGGCACAGGCTCAGGGGAAAATCTGGTTTATCGTGGACGGCACTTACTTCGGTAGCCAGATAGCAACACAAGGTGCGTCAAAAACGGCTAACCAGTTCCTGAAAACAGTAGTCGGTACAATTACTTTCACGACTTCGACTAAACATAAAGTGAAAATACTGGCAGCAGACAACTATTCGTCTGACCTTGATTGTCTGACATTTACTCCGCAATGATAAATGCCGGGTAAAATTTCCAGACAATAATCAAAACGTAAAATCAGCAAAAATGAAGAAGATATATTATTTAATCGCCACGATAGCCATTCTGCTCAGCTCCTGTAACACGAAGTGGGACGATTACTTTTCAGGCTCTTCCTCTACGGAAGAAAATATGAATATGACCATCGCTGAATATCTGAATACCCACTCCGAGTACTCAAAATTCAACGATATACTCACCCAAACCGGATTAAAAACGGAGTTGACCAAAGATCAGCAAATGACCGTATGGGTAGCCAATAACAGCTCAATGGACGCTTCCGGCATTCAGCCGACAGATACGCTGCGGATGCAATACCACATCAACCATTTGCCATTTCTGCAAACCGATTTAAAGAACGGACTCCGCATCCGTTCTTTAAATGGCATTTACTTTCAGATTACGGAAAGAAATGACAGCCTTTTTGCAAATGCATCACAGGTGGTTAAGTCAATCCGACTGAAAGATGGTGTTATTCATGAGATTTCTTCCCTGATGAAATCACGCGTCAATATCTACGAATACATGAAAAACCTGGGCAACGATTACTCAATGATTCGTGACTCTATTTTCAAATACAATGTAGAGAAATTTGACAAGGCAAACTCTACGCCTATCGGTGTGGATAAAACCGGAAATACCGTTTACGACTCGGTTTTTTATGTGTACAACCCGCTTTTTGCTACGGTGCAATTCAACTCTGAATTTGAGCAGTTTACCGTATTCCTCCCAAGTAATGAGGTCATCAACAACTGTTTCCAGACGCTACAAAGCACTTATATCAATATGGGCAAAACAGTGGCGAAGAGCGACTCAACTCTTGCCTGGAGCTGGATTAAGCAGGCTATGTTCTACAAAGGTGAACTCAAAGATTTCAGTTCTACAGATATCAACTCGGCCTTTGGTAAAATCTGGCGAACCACAGTCCAGAAAATAGATGTCGCAAATCCGGAACCTATGAGTAACGGTCTTGTTTACAAAATCACCAAACTTAAGATTCCAAACAATGTCATCATCTCACGTATCAAGTCGTTGGTAGAATACTGGCGTTACCAGGATGCCGATAAACTCTATCCGAGTACCGAAGACCTTTACACATTCAAAGGCCTGTCAGCCGTACCGTCAGTATTTACGGCTGATGCGACACCGAAACCCGCTATCTTGCCAAACTATATTGTTTTGCAGGTTCCCGGAAATGCGGATTCAAACGACGAGTTTTCAGTAGAATTCCCTCCGCTGGAAAAATATTTCAATGTCGAAAAAGGAGATTACAGCGTCCGCGTGATGCAGGTTCCGACCGGGGAATACAACCTCTACATGGGCTTCCGCAGTTCCGCTCACCCATATGTGAATATCTTATTCAACGGCAAACAGGTGGGTACAGAGTTGCAGGCCAGCTTATCGACGCCGTGGAACTACGACCGTGTAACCGAAACAGAAAAAGACCTGAATCCGACAAACGGTACAGCGAAATGGGACGGTTTGGGCGGTTTGGTTGGCGTAGTCAACGTAACGAAAGAGGATGGAACCAGCGGAATGGCATCATTCAAGATCAAGGTTAAATACTCCCGGAACGAAGCTTCAGGTAAAAAGACCCTGATGATTTACCATTGGGCTTTGAAGCCAACCGCGAACAATTATTAATCCTCAAAAAACGACATAACATGAATAAGATCAAAATATCATCACTCTGCATAGCATTGGTTTTGGGCATAATGACTGCATTTGCCCAAAAAGGCCAATGGAAAATCGAGGGTAAAGTATATGAACCGTATCGCAACACCCCGATAGAAGGGGCAGTCGTTAGTATTACCGGACAGAAAGAGTCTGTAAAAACAGACAAAGAAGGTAATTTCCAGGCAGAAGTACCCTCTGCACAGGGCGTAATCAGCGTATGGTTTCCGGGGTATTACACCAATGTGCAACCGATTGACGGACGTAAAAAAATCAATCTCATTTTGATTCCGGAAGAAAAATCGGGTTATTCCGAAACCATGTTACTCCCCTTCAAAGGAGCAACCAATATCCGCGAAAAACAGACGAACCTGTTTTCTATTCAGAAAAAAGATATCAATCTGAATCAAAATGAAGTAGAACAGGTGCTGTCCGGAATTCCCGGCTTACAGGTGATCGGTAAAAGTGGCATGCCGGGCGAAGGCAGCTTTTTCGGTATCCGTGGTACGAATACGTTATCAGCCAACTCTTCGCCTCTGATTGTCATTAACGGCATTCCCTATATGCCCGACATGAACGAATCGGGCGTAATCGGTGGATTTTCCAAAAGTATTCTGAACTCGCTTAATCCGCGCGACATCCAGAATATCACAGTACTGAAAGGCGCTGACGCTACTCTTTTCGGCTCATTGGGTTCGAACGGGGTAATCATGATTGAGACGGATAAAGCGGTTGACCTGGATACCAAAGTGGAATTCAGTTCACAATTCGGCATTGACATGAATCAATCTACACTTCCTGTGATGGGGGTAAAAGATTACAAAAACTACATCGGTAACGTGGCGCTGACCAAGTACAGTGACATGGCTAATGTCCTGAACCTGTTCCCCTATTTGGTTGATGATGACTCTTATTATTACAAGTTTCTTTACAACAACAATACCAACTGGCAAAAGCTGATTTATTCCCCTGGCGTTACCACCGACAATGTATTGAAAATCAAAGGTGGAGATGCTATCGCGAAATATGATGTTTCGATTGGCTACAAAAACAAGGACGGTCAGATGGACGGTACCCGTTTTTCGAAATACTATGCACGCCTGAATTCTGACGTGAACCTGAGTCGCAGGCTGACTTTCAACTCATCCATCATGATGTCATACATGGATTACAAACTTCAGGAGCAGGGCATGCTGGAAAATACAAATCCGATTTTGGCAGCAATGAAGAAAGGACCTCTTTTCTCTCCATTCGAAAAAGATGCCAATAACAACCTGTTGCCAGATTACGCATCTATCCGTGATGCAGACGGAAACCTGATTACAAACAATATGGTGAGCAATCCGGTGGCATTGGTCAATAAAGTGGATGCCAATAACCAGGATTACGATGTACAGGTTAATGCCGGTATGAACTACAAGATGACTGACAACCTCAGCATCAACGGTATGATGGGATTGTACTACTTCTTTACCCGTCAGAATATGTTTGTTCCGGGCGTGACTGAAACCAGTATCATGCCACTCAACAATCAATTGGCCAATAACACAGTGCGTTCGGCTCAGGGAACAACCTTCAACACCTATTTCAACCTGAATGCCAATTACAACAAGACATTCAACCATATCCATCTGGTGAAAGCCTCTGTCGGAGCGCAGGTAGCGATGAACAAAAACTCCTACGATGCCGGTTCGGGTTACAACACGGCCAACGACTTTTACAAAACGCTGGGTTATGTAACTTCCAGCAGCCGCAACTACTACGGATACGAGAATGCGTGGAACTGGATGAACTACAATGCCAACGCTCAGTACATTTACAACCATCAGTTGGCGTTGGGAGCGACCCTGTCAATGGATGCTTCATCTTCTACCGGTACCGACGCAACTCTCTTCCAGGCCTATCCGGCAGTCAATGCTACCTGGATGGCGAAGAACTCAATTCTGAAAGATTGCGACAAAATCAACAAACTGAATATCCGCGGTGAATTCTCTACGACCGGAAACAGCCGTTTTTCATCTTCATTGAGTAAATACTATTACATCAACAAGGTGTATCGCGAACTTTCCGGATTGACCCGCTCGGGTATTCCCAATACCAAAATCGTTCCTGAGCTGAACCGGACATTCGACCTGGGAACTGACATTTCGCTGTTTAACCACCGTCTGGACCTGACTGCTGATGTTTATTACACCAAAAACAGCAAGATTATCATGCCGGTTTCTATTTCCGCCGCTTACGGAACTGATTATCTATATGCAAATGCAGCCAGCGCTGAAAACAAGGGTATCGAAGTCGGAGCACAGTTTGCTGTCATCCAGACCAAAGACCTGAAATGGTATATCGGAGGAACCGTTGCTGCAAACCAAAATAAAGTTACTTCATTAGGTGGTCAAAACAGCATGGTATCGTCCATGTCTGATGGTTCAGCTGTCATTTCTGAAATCGGCCAGCCTTTGTACAGCTTTTACGGATTGCAGGTGGATAAATCAAATCCGGTATTTGCAACCCAGGCTCAGGCTACTGAAGCAAACCTGAAAACAGCTGCCGGAAATGCCTACGAAGCAGGTGATGTTCATTTCGTTGACCAGAATCACGACAATGTAATTGATGACCGTGACCGCGTAAATCTGGGCAATGCAAATCCGAATCTGTTCGGAACGTTCTACACCAAAGCTCAGTATAAAGGGTTTGAACTGTCAGCCAACTTCGGTTACAGCGTAGGCAACAAAATGTACAATGCCGTTCGTCGCAGCATGGAGTCTATGAGCGACTTCTCCAACCAACTGACCTCGGTAAATAACCGCTGGATGAGCGAAGGTCAGGTGACCGATATGCCACGCGCTACTTACGGAGACCCGCTGGGCAACAACCAGTTTTCAAGTCGTTGGATTGAAGACGCGTCATACCTGAAACTGAAAGAGCTGACACTGAGCTACAACTTTAAATTCCTGAATGGAACCACTGTTTACATTTCGGGTGAAAACCTCTTTACGGTTACCAACTACCTGGGACTTGACCCGGAAACCATGTATTCTTACGATACATCATTACGTGGTTTTGATTATGGTAAAATGCCTTTGGCACGCTCCTTCAAATTAGGTTTCAACATCAAATTATAATTGTCAATATGAGAAAGTCAATATATTCAGTTTTAGCAATTGCCATTGCACTGACATTCAGCAGTTGTTCGGATTTCTTCAATCCGGACACTTCCGAAATCCTGCTCGAAAAAGATTATGTGGGAGACTACACCGAGCTCTATTCCGGCTACATGGGATTAGCCGCTACCGTACAGGATGTGGCCGACCAAGCCTCCTTTCTGGAAGGGCTTCGCGGGGATTTCCTGGAACCAACTCCTAACGCCCCACGTGAAATCTGGGACGTTTATAACCATCAGGATACCAAGGGAAACACCTTTGCCAGTCCGAAAGGGTATTACAACGTGATTATGAATGCCAACGACTATCTGGCTCACATTTTCGCCTATCGTAAAAAAGACTCAACCTCCATTTCTACCTCAACCTTCAAAGGTCTGGTAGGTGGTGCGCTTCGCTACAAAGCCTGGGCTTATCTGCAACTGGCCAAAATCTATGGAGAGGCTGTCTATTTTGACGAGCCGATCACAGCGTATGGCGACATCAACAAGTATCCTTTGCTCAAATTTGATGATGTAATTACCAAGTGCGTAAACCTTATCGAGACCGGTATGAACGGCATCGACGGAAAGGGAGACGTAACCTGGTCCACAGAGCTATTCCCGGGACAAGGTCAATCCCCGACTTCACTTTCCTGGGACAAAATCTGCCCTCCCAAAGAGTGTATTTTGGCAGAACTGTACCTCTATAAGAATGATTTCCAAAAGGCTAAAGAGAACTGCATTGCTCTGATAAAACGTGGAGGTGAAAACGAAGCTTCTTATCAGATTAATCTGAGTGAAGGTTCAGGGGACTGGAAAAACTTTGGTAGTTCTTATGTTCGTAAAGAGCAAATTTGTGTACAGTTCTATGACTATTCGTTACACCAAACCAATAGCTATGTGGACTATTATTCAAATACCTATCCCAATAAATATTACCTGCGCCCGACTACGGTTGGAATGAATCGATTCAGTACTCAATTAATTGCCGGAATTCCGAATGATAAATACCGCGGATCAGGAGTAACATTTACTCAGTCAAACGGTGATTGGGTCCTTTATAAATTTCTGCGTGGCAATTTAACCGCAGATAAAATCTACACCAACGATGTTCAGATTTGTCTTTACCGGGCAGCTGAAATTCATTTATTCCTTGTAGAAGCATTGGTGGGAATGGGGCATTTCACAGAAGCACTTGCATTTCTAAATAAAGGAGTCAGTTCGTACTATAATTCAACCACTGGTAAATTCAATGCGCCGTTTACCGAATACCCAACCTGTCTATACCGCACCTCTTCAACCAGCGACCAGGCAAATAGTGGTATCCGTGGCCGTGTTGGTCTTGATGCTGTCGGAACATTTGCGCTCTCTTCAGCATCTGCATTGGACACACTCGTTAACATGCGCCGCCTTGACTCACTCATCGTCGAAGAGTCGAGTCTGGAATTTGCAGGTGAAGGAAAAGCCTACTTTGCAATGAATCGTATGGCCCGCCGCTGGAGTGCAAATGCCGACCGGACCTGGGCTTCTCAGTGGACTGCAAAAGTTGGCAATCCGAATCCGAATAACCTTTGGGGAAAAGATGTACAGAGTGTTTGGGCCACTAAAGTGGGAGCCAAATACACCAATGGCAACGGTGCGACTATTAAGTCTTCACTCGAAGCGAGTCTCGATAACTGGTTTATCAAATACAAAGTCACTGAATAATTTATTCAATTGTTAAAAGAGGATGCCCGGAAAGGCCAAACCTAACAGGTTTTAGAAACCTGTTAGGTTTACAAAAGTCACTTTTCAGGCCTCCTCTTTGTTATATTCAAAAACAGAGATTCATGATTTTCCCAAAATTCAGGAGTTTACTACTTCTTGGTCTTCTTCCTCTAACCGTCACTGCACAGACACAAAAAGATGTGGTTTTTGACCCGGAGCTGAATCAATTCATCACCAAAACCATTGAACCGCAGCAGCGCACCCTCCGTTACCGTCCCGAAGGACAGGATTTCGTCATTGTCAACGGTCACCGAAAATACAACAGGGCTCTTTACGGGACCAATACCGGGTTTCGTGTGGAAACGGGAGATGTGCCTGAATTCGGCCTCTATATGCCCAATATGGGTGGTCATTTCCACTTTGGATTGATGGCCGGGGAAAAGCAAATCTGGCTGAGTCAGGCCAAACGCATCGAAAGCCGTTACCGTGCCGGAAGCCGCATTTACACCATTACCGACCCAATGCTGGGAAATGGAAAAATCATCATCACCGCTTTGGCTTTGGGTAATGCAGAAGGAATGATTCTCAAAACCGAATTCATCAATGCACCGAAGAACGCCGAACTGGTCTGGGTATATGGAGGAGCTTCCAACAAACGTTTTTCCCGAGAAGGAGATTTGGGCGTTGACCCCGAAGATGCCTTCGACCTGAAACCGGAGAATTGTCCGAATAATCTTTATGATGTAAATAAAAATCGCTTCAATCTTTGGTATGGAACCGCTAAAGAGTTGGTGGAAGCCGCCCGCAAAGGCGAAAACACATCGAACGCAGACGCAAAAAAACGCCCGCGTCAGATGTGCGGTATTTTTCCGACCGGCTCAGAACTGAAGATTGGAGATGCATCTCATTTGGAAAATCCCACTTCCTTATGGAAGGCTGCGGCTTCGGAAGCCCATCCGGTCATTGCGGGCAAAAAAGCGGTTAAAGGAAATCAGACACTCTATTTTACGATATACAATCCGGCTTCCAATGCCGATATTGAGGCAAATGATTTAGCCGCCCTCTTCAATCAGGCAGAAACAGCCCGCAAGAAAATTGCCAACCGGATTAAAACCCTGACTCCAGACCCATTTTTCAATACCCTTGGCGGTGTGCTGGCTACAGCAGGAGATGCTATCTGGGAACCCGAGTCGTACCTGCACGGGGCGGTAGGATGGAGAATGCGCCTGAATGGCTGGCGCGGTCCGTACACCGGTGATGTTCTTGGTTGGCACGATCGTGCACGCGGTCACTTCGACGGTTATGCAGCATCACAGGTGACCAACGTCCCTCAAATCTATAATCATCCTCAACAGGACACTGCGCTCAACCTGGCTCGCTCAATAAAGAAATGGGGCACGCCGATGTACAGCAACGGCTACATTTGCCGCAATCCGAATCAGAACAACGTGATGCACCATTACGACATGAATCTGTGTTATATTGACGAGTTGCTCTGGCACTTCAACTGGACGGGAGATATGGCTTATGTTGAAAAAATGTGGCCCGTTCTCGAACGTCATCTCGATTGGGAAAAGCGCAACTTTGACCCGGACAACGACGGGCTGTACGATGCCTACTGCTGCATCTGGGCAAGCGATGCCCTGCAATACAGCGGCGGAGGTGTAACTCACTCGTCGGCCTATAATTACCGCGCCAATAAAATGGCGGCAGAGATTGCCCGCAAGTTGGGCAAAGACGGTTCGAAATACGAACAGGAGGCTCAAAAAACCCTCAACGCTCTTAACAACAGACTCTGGTTGAAAAACGAGGGACATTGGGCGGAATTCATTGACCTGATGGGGAATAAGTTGGTACACCCGTCCGCGGGATTGTGGACGGTTTATCATGCCATTGATTCCAACACGGGGAATCCGTTCCAGAATTACCAGGCAATCCGGTATGTGGAAAATGAAATTCCGCACATACCTGTGGAAGCCAAAGGCATCCGCAATGACGGGTATGCCACCGTCTCCACCTCCAACTGGATGCCGTATGCCTGGTCAATCAATAACGTGGCCTTTGCCGAAGTCTATCACACCGCCCTCTCCTACTGGCAAAGCGGTCGGAACGACCAGGCCTTTAAGCTGATGAAAAGCGCCATCCTCGACGGCATGTATCTGGGCAACAGTCCCGGCAATGTGGGCCAAATCAGCCACTACGACGCTGCCCGCGGTGAATGCTATCGCGATTTTGGCGACCCTGTGGGTATGGCTTCACGTGCAATTATTCAGGGACTTTACGGCATTTTACCCGATGCGATGAACGACCGAATCGTCATTCGTCCCGGCTTCCCTACCCGCTGGTTGTCCACCTCCGTCAGTACACCTGACGTCGATTTTGCATTTTCCCGTAAAAACAAAACGGATGAATACCGCATCAATCTTCGTTTCCCTAAGCCTCTGGCGCTGACATTGAACCTGCGGGCTCCTTTCAGTCAGGTAGCGAAGGTTTTGGTAAATGGAAAACAGACAACGTGGAAAGCTGACTCTTCAGCAGTCGGCGCACCGGTCATTCAGGTGGATTGTGCCAAAGCGAATCGCTATCTGGTGCAAATCGAATGGACCGGTAATGCCATTACTCCTCAACCCATAGAAGAATCCATCGCTCTCGGGGAAACATTTACCCTTGAAAATAAGAATATCCAGTCCGTTTACGACCCGCAGGAGGTGTTGAAAGGTCTGCATAAAACGGCTGCCGGTTGGCAGGGAATCGTTGGGGGAACAACAGGTCACCGCACCCTATTTGCCCAAATGAAAGAGGGAGAGCTGAGCTGGTGGATGCCTGTTGATTTGTGGGTAAAGCAACCGGTTGAAATCCTCGTCTCCAATCCGGACTCAACAACATTGGCGGTGAAGTTGAAAAACAACACAGGTAAAAAATATTTCGGTACCTTGACGGTTAATCCCGGCTCAACGAACTACAATACCGCTGTACAGATTCTTCCGGGAGCTACTTCTGGTGTTATTTCCATTCCTTTGGAAAATACCATAAAAGGCAGCAACAAACTGACCCTTTCCAACGGATTCAATACCGCCAGCGAAACCACAATACAATGCTGGAATATTTCCAATTTGCCCAAATCCCAAATGGAGACGGTGGACTTATCCGCTGTGCTGAATGATTCGGTAACCCACATTTTCAAAAATGAATACCTGTCGCCCCGCTCCCCATACACCACGCTCCAGATTCCGAAACAAGGTATCGGAGAATGGACGCACCCGAATGCGACGGCACATATCGATGACAGTGGTCTGCGCAAGCTGGCGGTGAATAACCTGTTTACCACACCGGAAGGACTGAGCTTTGCCACTCCATCAGCAAAAGGGACAAAGAATATTGCATTCACCTCGCTTTGGGACAATTATCCGAAACAACTTTCTGTCCCATTGACCGGAAAAGCGTCTCACATCTACCTGCTGATGGCCGGCAGCACCAACTACATGCAAAGCCGGTTGACCAACGGAGAGGTAAAGGTCTATTATACCGACGGGACGTTTGACAAGCTCGACCTGGTGAATCCCGAAAGCTGGTGTCCAATTGAGCAAGATTACTTTACTGACGGAAAAGCCTTTTACCAGAATGCCCCTCATCCCTACCGAGTACTACTCAAAAGCGGCAAAGTGAGTCGTAATCCCGGTGTAGAGCTGGGCTTGAAAAACATCACCCGCGAGATTGACGGTGGAGCGGCTATCATCCTTGACCTACCGCTTGACAATTCGAAAACACTGCAAAAGCTGGAGTGGAAAACGGATGCTTACGAGGTCATCATCGGGATGATGGGAGCGACTTTGATTCGATGATTTTTTAGCGCACAGATGACACAGATTAAACGGATTTACACAGATAATGCAATCAAGACTATGAAAAAAATATTCTTAATCGCCCTGTTAACAGGGATTTTTACACAACTGACATTTTCGCAAAAATATGCACGCAGATTTGCCGATTCGGAGATAAAACGCTTTCCGCAGGCTTATCAACTGGATCATGGCAAACGATTGTTCTTTGGCTATTCACAAGGATTGGGTTGTCTGGCTATGCTGAAAATGTGGCAAGCGACCGGTGATCGTAAATATTATGAATATGTACGCCAATGGGCCGATACCATCATCAATGACAAAGGTCAGATTTATCTCTACGAACCGGAGAGCCACAACATCGACTTTATCAATCCGGGAAAAATCCTCTTTGCCATTTACAAAGAAACCAAACAGGAGAAATACAAAATGGCAATGGACAGCCTCCGCGAACAAATGAAAACACATCCCCGTACCAGCGAAGGCGTATTCTGGCACAAAAAAGTCTATCCGCATCAAATCTGGCTCGATGGTCTTTACATGGGTGACCCGTTCCTGGCCGAATATGCTGTGACGTTTAACGAACCGGCATTACTTGACGATGCCATTCATCAACTATTAGTCGGCGCTAAACGGACTTACGATGCCAAAACCGGACTCTATTACCATGCTTAC
This sequence comes from Parabacteroides sp. FAFU027, assembly GCF_022808675.1. Classification (NCBI taxonomy): domain Bacteria; kingdom Pseudomonadati; phylum Bacteroidota; class Bacteroidia; order Bacteroidales; family Tannerellaceae; genus Parabacteroides; species Parabacteroides sp. FAFU027. The sequence continues at coordinate 114,251 of NZ_JAKZKV010000004.1, read as the reverse complement.
GACGAAAGCCATTCGCAGCAATGGGCAGACAAGGTAACCGGCCACTCGCCCAACTTCTGGGGACGCAGCATCGGCTGGTTCTTTATGGCGTTGGTTGATGTGCTTGACTACGTTCCACAGAACCATCCTCAACGCGGCGAATTAATAGAACTGGTAAAAGGATTGACCGAGACCCTTCCCAAATACCAGAATAAAGACGGACTCTGGTATCAGGTCGTAGACCAACCGAAACGCGAAGGAAATTATGCCGAAGCCTCTGCCTCATCTATGTATATGTACGCCATTGCCAAAGCGGTAAATAAAGGTTACGTGGATAAAATGTACCGGAAAGTTGCATTAAAAGCCTTCGAAGGCATTACCACCAAACTGATTAAAAAGAATCCTGACGGCACACACTCTCTTACTCAATGCTGCGCTGTTGCCGGATTGGGTGGAAATCCCTATCGGGACGGCAGCTACGACTACTACATTCATGAGAAAATCAGAGATAATGATGCAAAAGCGACCGGTCCATTTATTATGGGATGTATTGAATTGGGGAAATAACACTGAAACAGCATGAACTATCCTGTTACACAGCACATTTCAGACCATTTTATTCACTGTTTTTCAACCACTTACACAAGTAAAATCAAAACCATAAGCCTTTAAATCAAAATAAGAATCCTCATCTGCATTACATTCAATAAATTCGCAGTTATTGACTTAATGTAATCTAATCAACACTATTATCATGAAAAAAATCATTACCACCCTTGCTTTGGGCGTGGCAGTCTCTGCTGTTGCCTCTGAATTCATCTGGAACGGTATGCAGGATTCCAAATTCTGGGATACCACTACCGCCAATTTCTTTGACAAAGACTTTTTCCTACCTATTCCAGTTGCTTATACTGCCGGCGGTAAGGCTGTCTTTGATGATACCCGCGACCTTACGTCAGGCAAAACATTGTATGTAATCGGTGATATTAACTGCGACACCATCAAAGTCAATAATGACACCTGTCAATACATCATGCGGGGTAAAAAATCAGGGACTCAGGCGGCTCAATTCAGTGGCACAGGCGTTCTATATAAAACCGGCGCTGCTGAACTGGTATTAGACTCCATTACCAACCTTAAAGGCACCGTTATCAATAAAGGAACAATCAGCCAGCTCACTGCAGGAACCATTAACATCATCGGGCCAAGCCTTAAATTTACAGGGGATGCTTCTGTAAAATATGGACAGGCACAGACCGATAAAAAATCTGTTTGCACATCTAGCTTCAATATTCCGGCCGGTGTGACTGCCAATATTTATTTTACAAGATATCAAACGATTACAAATACACTCACTGGGGGAGGGACTTTAAACTTCTTCAGTTCAGGAGAACGCTCAATTCTAGCAATCGACGGTGGTGCAAACTGGAGAGACTTTACAGGTCCAATCAATATCTGTAAATATAACATGGGCTACAACCCAGGATTTAATGGATTAATTCTCCAAACAAATAAAAACTGGGCACAAACTAAAAAAGTAGTAAACGCTCCGGGAGACACAGTGACAGTTGCAGATCCTCAGGCTGATAGCACATTTTACAACAAATCAGTAACAATAAAATCGGGAGCAACTATTTCAGCCAGTTCTTCCGGCACCCGCTGCTATATAGTTGGAGAATTGAAAGCAGACGATGAAACCTCAAATGTTTACGGATATTATAGATCTTCCACATCCCCGATTATCTACTGGATGTTAGGTAGCTCAAATACCAACAGCACATTGCCGGCAACATTCCGTCCCCAGACATTCCGCCCTGACAACAAAGTCGGTTTGATTAAAGTCGGAACAGGTATCCTGAAACTGACCAGTGGTAAAAACTATATCACCGCAGGTATTGACGTGCGCGAAGGTAAGTTATTCGTTAGCAATCCTGAAGGCACCCGTTCAGGAACAGGTCATCCAGCTGTTACAAACGGAACCATTCTGACTGTACAATCTGCTGGTACATTAGGAGGTACAGGCCGTATTTCAGGTTCGGTAGATTGCTACGGTAAACTTGAGCCAGGTGAAGATGCGATCGGGACTTTGACTTTAGCTGATACTTTAAATGCTGCATCTCCGAAAAAAGTAGAGCTCATCCTTCGCCCGACTGCCGTTACCACTATGGAGGTTCAGTCTGGAAACAATTACGACAAAATCGTGGGAGCAGACTCTCTTCGCTTCGATGGTAAATTGGTAGTAAAAATGTTATCCGGCGGAACTATCACCTCTGGAGATACGCTTAAACTATTTAATGCAAAAGCGATATCATCAAAATCTATTGGTTTTGCATCCGTTGAGCTTCCATCTGTTTCCGGTATCGAATGGGACCAGACTAACCTGAATACAAACGGTTATATTGTTGCTAAGAGCGCAAGTGGAGTTCGTAATACATTAACTGAGAAAATAGCTTTGTTCCCGAATCCAACCAACGGTGTATTTACCGTTTCGGTTCCGGAAGGAAAAGGAACTTCTCTGACCGTTATCAACAGCCAGGGTGCATTGGTCGTTAGCCAGGCAATCAGCAAAGTTGAAAGCAAGGTAAGCCTTAACCACCTGGCAAAAGGCATCTATCTGGTAAATATCAAAACAACTGAAGGAACCGTTACCCGCAAAGTTTCTGTACAGTAAATTCTTTTATCTTAATAGAAAATGCCTGCCTGCGAAAGCAAGCAGGCATTTTCGTATCCCTCATTTACACAATAAAATCCATACTCATAAAAGCGATCACACTGAAGTTTTTCATTGAAAACAAATACGATAAAAGCTATGAAATCATCTATCCTGTTAACCACACTCGGCTTCCTTTCTTCTTTATTTATTAATGCACAAACCTTAGCCTTTCCCGGTGCAGAGGGCTTTGGCCGCTTTGCTGAAGGCGGTCGAAATGGCGAGGTCTATTACGTGACCAACCTCAATAACACCGGTACCGGCTCATTCCGCGATGCGGTGAGCCAACCCAACCGAACAATCCTGTTCAAAGTCGGTGGAGTCATTCACATCAAAGAACGCATTGCCGTCAAGCCCAATATCACAATAGCCGGGCAGACAGCTCCCGGTGAAGGCGTCACAATTTACGGAAACAGCGTTTCGTTTACAGGAGCTGACAATACAATTTGCCGGTACATCCGTTTTCGCATGGGTAAAAACGGAACGCATGGAAAAGACGCTGCCGCTTTAGCAGAAGGCAAGAATATGATTTTCGACCATATCTCTGTATCCTGGGGACTGGATGAAAATTTTTCCATCAGTGGCAAAGACCCGCAAAACATTACTATTCAAAACTCTATCATCGGACAGGGCCTGCTCCCCCACTCCTGCGGTGGACTCATTCAGACAAAAGGCGGAGTAACTATTTTCCGAAACCTCTATATCGACAACCACACCCGCAATCCAAAGGTGAAGGGCTTAAATCAGTTTGTCAACAACGTTATTTACAATTGGGGAAAAGGTGGCGGCTATATACTCGGAGGCGAATCGGAAGGCCGTACCGATGCCATGATTTGCAACAATTACTTCATTGCAGGACCATCCACCGGAGTTCCTCCTTTCAGTCGCGGAAACGAAAACTTTCATCTATTTGCCCGAAATAACTTCTTTGACAAAAACAGGAACGATAAGTTAGACGGTATATTGGTAGCTGACTCCGCATACGGAAAAGTCTCGTGGGAAATTCAGCCGTTAAGCACAATCCCATCTGTTACAATGTATCAACCGGAAGAGAACTGCAACTGGATTGCCGATAATGCAGGAGCCTCTTTCCCTCAACGGGACAACATTGACCGGATGTTGATTGAACAGCTCATATCTTTGGGGAAAGAGGGAAAAACTATTGCTAACGAGACCGAAAATCCGGTTCAGGTGCTGGTAAATGCCAGCCCGGTATTTTCAAAAATAAAAGACAGCGATGGAGATGGAATGCCCGACGTATGGGAAAAAGCTCATAAATTAAACCCGAAAGATTCAAAAGATGGCAAAAGTCATTCATTGCAAAATGATTATTCAAATCTGGAAGTTTATTTGAATGAATTGGTGGCAACGAAAGTGAATTTGCAGAAATAAGTTGGGCTATTCGGGAAAGAGGTAGTACAATATTACAGGTATATGTCTAAAAACACTCAATCATGAAAATGATAAATTGTAATTTTGCGAACTACCTGACCAAAAGCAAATAACTAATCCCCAACATAGCAATGGCTAAAAAAACACACCTTCTGTTGCTTTTACTCGCAACGCTTTTTCTCGCTCCTCTGAAGGCTGAAAAAGAGGTTTTCCTTTTCGCTTACTTTATCAACAACGGACAAGACGGTCTTCACCTGGCATACAGTTATGACGGTCTGAAATGGGATGCCCTAAACAACGGAAATCCCTACCTCACCCCTACAGTGGGCAAGGACAAACTAATGCGTGACCCAAGCATCCTGCAAGGTCCTGACGGAACTTTCCGCATGGTTTGGACCAGCGGCTGGTGGGACAGAATCGTCGGGTATGCCTCATCTCCCGACTTGATTCACTGGTCAAAACAGGACACCCTGCCGGTGATGATGCACGAACCGACAGCTAAAAATGCCTGGGCACCGGAACTTTTCTACGATCAGAAAAGCAAAACCTACTATATCTTTTGGGCTTCAACAATCCCCGGACGTTTCAAGGAAATTGCAGAAACCAACAAAGAAAAAGGGCTGAATCACCGACTCTTTGCTGTCACTACCAAAGATTTCAAAACCTATTCAAAAACATTCCTTTTCTTCAACCCTGACTTCAGCGCAATCGACGGTGCAATCCTGAAACGTGGAAAAGAAAACTGGATGTTCGTAAAAAACGAAAATCCGAATCCTCCACAGAAAAATATTCGCCTTACCATTTGCAAAAACATCAAAAAAGGATTCCCGACAAAGGTTTCCGAACCAATCACCGGTAACAAATACTGGGCAGAGGGACCGACTCCGCTTGAAGTGGGCGAATATGTTTATGTCTATTTCGATAAATACCGCGACCACAAATACGGTGCTGTCCGCTCTAAAGACGGAAAAAGCTGGGAAGATGTTTCCGACCTCGTGACTTTCCCGAAAGGTATCCGTCACGGTACCGCGTTTAAAGTAAAAGAATCGGTATTGAAACAATTACTAAACCAATAAAACATACGACCTCCCCCTGCCCCTCTCAAGGAGGGGAGAAAGAATACACCGCTTGCGTCTCTACTCCCTCCCCCTCGGGGAGGGCCGGGGTGGGGTCTCTTCTTCTGAATATGAAAAAAACAAACCTACTTGCTACCGGACTTCTTTTCTCCTGCGGCCTCTTTGCCCAAACAACCACCTGGCCGGAGGTAAAAACAGAAGCCAAGCCCTTCACCCGTTGGTGGTGGATGGGAAATGCTGTGGACCAGCAAAACCTGACCTACAATCTCGAAAAATATGCCAAAGCCGGATTGGGGGGTGTAGAAATCACTCCTATTTACGGTGTAAAAGGCAATGAAGCGCGCAACCTGCAATATCTGTCTCCGCAATGGATGGCACAGCTCAAACATACCGAAGCCGAAAACAAACGCCTGGGCATGGAGACTGATATGAATAACGGTACCGGATGGCCATTCGGTGGCCCGACCGTTTCGGCTGAGGATGCAGCGACCAAGGTGATCGTCCAGGAATATAAACTGAAAGGCGGAGAATCGCTTGCGGAAAAGATTAAGGTAAATGACCCCAAACAGGTGAAATTTGCCCGGCTTTCCCGCCTTATGGCATTTTCCAATGATGGTAAAAAGCTTGATATCACTACCAATGTAAAAGCAGACGGTTCGCTTAACTGGACAGCTCCACAAGGCGAATGGAGACTTATCGGACTATTTGTAGGCAAAACCCTGCAAATGGTTAAACGTGCTGCACCCGGAGGACAGGGCTATGTGATGGACCACTTCTCGAAAAAAGCGGTGGACAATTACTTCAAACGCTTCGACGATGCCTTCAAATCGACAAAAACAGCATTCCCAAAAGCCTTCTTCAACGATTCCTACGAGGTATATGATGCAGACTGGACACCCGGTCTGCTTGAGGCATTTTACAAAATGCACGGTTACAAGCTGGAGATGTATTTGCCCGAATTTTTAGGTGGAGGAAATGATGAGACCCGTGCCCGCATCTTCACCGATTACCGAGTAACAATAGCAGAAATGCTGCACACTAATTTCACTCAAAACTGGACCAACTGGGCGCATTCACACGGTGCTCTGACCCGCAACCAGGCACATGGTTCACCCGGCAACCTGATTGACCTGTATGCTACGGTGGATATTCCGGAATGCGAATCTTTCGGTATCTCGGAATTCAATATCAAAGGATTGCGCAAAGATAGTCTGATCAAGAAAAACGATTCGAATCTTTCTACGCTGAAATATGCCTCATCGGCTGCTCACATTTCGGGAAAACCATTGACCTCTTCGGAGACATTGACCTGGCTGACGGAGCATTTCCGCACCTCATTGTCTCAGTGTAAACCGGACATCGACCTGATGTTTCTGGGTGGTGTGAATCACATGTTCTTCCACGGTACACCCTATTCACCACAGGATGCAGCATGGCCGGGGTGGCTGTTCTATGCCTCTGTGAATATGTCACCGACCAACACCATCTGGAAGGATGCCAACGCGATGTTCAGCTACATCACCCGTTGCCAATCGTTCCTGCAATATGGCAAGCCTGACAACGATTTTCTGCTTTACCTGCCGATTTATGACATCTGGAATGACCAGCGCAAATCGCCATACATTGCCTTCTCCATCCACAATCTGGAAAAACAGGCTCCTAAGTTTATCGACATGGTACACCAAATCACCGGGAGTGGCTATGATGTGGACTACATTTCCGACAATTTCATCAAATCGACTACCAGCGAAAACGGATTGTTGAAAACCGCCGGTGGCAGCACTTATAAAGCCATTATCGTCCCCGATGTACACCTGCTTCCGGCAGATGTGCTTGAAAAACTGATAAAGCTGGCTGAAAACGGTGCTACAGTAGTCTTCACCGGACAATATCCGGAAGATGTTCCCGGTCTGGCTAATCTGGAGAAACGTCGTGCGATCTTCAAAACATTGGCTGCTAAATTGCCGAAGCCTGCTTCATTTGGTCAGGTTTCTGTGCTCAATTACGGCAAAGGCCGCATCATTACCGGCAGTGACTATAATAAGACATTGAGCGCTTGTGGTGTAAAAGCGGAAGAATTCAAAGCCGACCTGGGCGGTAAATGCATCCGCCGCAAAAATGAGACCGGCAATCACTACTTCTTCAGCAACCTTCAGGGCAAGGACATTGACAGATGGGTAACGTTAGGTGTGGATGCTCAATCGGCCATGCTGTTTGACCCAATGACGGGCAAAAGCGGTCTGGCTAAAATCCGCAAACAAGACGGTAAAACGCAGGTCTATCTGCAACTGGCATCCGGTGAATCGACCATCCTGAAGACCTTTGATAAAACTGATGTAAAAGCCGAGCCATGGAGCTACTTCACAGCGGACCAGTTGAGCCTCAATATCGATAAAGGCTGGAGTCTTTCCTTTACAGAAAGTGAACCGGCCATCAGCGGAACGTTCAATATCGACAGACTTTGCTCATGGACAGAACTGGATAATCCGAATGCAAAAGTCAATGCAGGTTCAGGAAAATACAGTGTTACATTCGATTTACCTGCAACTGAGACAAAACGCTGGGTACTTGATTTGGGCGATGTCCGTGAAAGCGCGCGTGTAACGATCAACGGTCAGTCTGTGGGTACACTTTGGGCGGTTCCATACCGTACAGAAGTGGGACAATACCTTCGTCCGGGTAAAAACACCCTCGAAGTGGAAGTAACCAACCTACCCGCCAACCGAATTGCAGATTATGACCGTCGCGGTGTAGAATGGCGCAAATTCGAAGAAATCAACATGGTGGACATCAAATACCAGAAAACCAAATACGGACACTGGGCGCCAATGCCTTCGGGTCTGCTCGGACCAGTTCGGTTGATTCCGGGGAAATGATATATTAAACGCCCAAAGCTGCTTGAGTTTTGGGCGTTTTTCTTTATTTCCTTTTTTGAGTATCTACCGATCCGAATCCTCCTGCGACCGACCTGAAATCTCCTGCGACCGACCCGAGTAAAGCTACTACCACCCAGAATTAAGCTGCGACCGACATGAATTGAGCTACTACCGATCCGAAATCTCCTTCTACCGACCCGAGTAAAGCTGCTACCACCCCGAATTGAGCTGCGACCGACCGGAATTGAACTGCGACCGGTTCGCATTAAACTACTACCGACCGGAAATCGCCTGCGACCGATACGAAACGAATAGCGACCGGCTTGTTCTCTTTTTCTACCGGTTTTATCCGATCTATTCTCTGTAATAGCCATTAAAAATCAGCTTAACGACAGAGAGATAAAGCATTTACAACCTCCGTCATTCCTTAATTTAACTAAAAAAACAAACCGACTATGGCTTTGTCTCAAATTCTGAATCTCAAATGCGAATTAAAACACTATTTTTGCCGTCGAAAATTTGCATTAATCACATAACTATTTAAACTATGAGAAAAACATTGAAGCTGTCAATGTTCCTGATCGCTCTGGTAGCTGCATTTTCATCATGTAGCAAACAGATGGGACCATTGTCGTCAGATCTTTTCAAATGTACTCCTAACCCGCTTGAGGCTAAAGCCGGCAAAGTGGAAGCTACTATCGAAGGAACTATTCCTGCTAAGTATTTCAACAAAAAAGCAGAAGTTACCGTTACTCCGGTGATGGTATTCGAAGGCAAAGAAGTGGCATCTGCACCTGTTTACCTTCAGGGTGAGAAAGTAAAAGCAAACAACCAGGTTATCAACTACAAAGAAGGTGGTAAAGTGGTGGTTCCTGCAAGCTTTACTTACGAAGAAGGTATGAGAAGCTCTGAGCTTTACCTGACTTTCAAAGTGAAAGTGGGCAGCAAAGAGTATTCTATTCCCCGCGTAAAAGTGGCTGATGGTGTTAACTCTACTTCTGAAATTGCTACTGCTGCCGCTGCTACACCGGCTATCGCTCCGGACAAATTCCAGCGCATCATCAAAGACGCTTACAAAGCGAACATCATGTTCCTTATCCAGCAAGCTAATCTTCGTGCAAGCGAGTTGAAATCAAAATCAGTTACAGATCTTCAGAAAAACATCAAATCAACTTCTGTTGCTGCTAACCAAAAGCTGACCGGTGTGGAAGTTTCTTCTTACGCTTCTCCTGATGGTGGCATGAAACTGAATACTACTTTAGCTGAAAAACGTGAGAAAAACACGTTGGATTACCTGAAAAAAGAGTTGAAAAAATCGAAAGTAAATACGACTCTTGATTCTAAATTCACTGCTGAAGACTGGGACGGATTCAAAGAGTTGATGGAAAAATCAAACATCCAGGACAAAGAGTTGGTACTTCGCGTACTTTCTACTTACCAGGATCCGGAAGAAAGAGAAAAACAAATCAAAAATATCTCTGCAGCATTCTCTACTATTGCTGACGAAATCCTGCCTCAGTTGCGTCGTTCTCGTTTGACTGCAAGCTATGAAATCATCGGCAAATCAGACGAAGAGATCGCTAAACTGGCTAAAGAAAATCCTAAAGCGTTGAATGTTGAAGAACTGCTTTACGCAGCTACTATCCCTGGTGCTGACAAAGCGGCTATCTACAAAAGCGCAACTGAAATCTATCCTTCAGATTTCCGTGGATTCAACAACTTAGGTGTGGTTAACTACCAGCAAGGTAAAATCGCAGAAGCAACTTCTTTGTTCAACAAAGCAAAAGCAGTATCTGCTTCAGCTCCTGAAGTTTCTATGAACCTTGGTTTGGTTGCTTTGAACAACAAAGAGACTGCTAACGCTGAGCAACTGTTCGGTAAAGCTGCAGGTGCAAGCACTTTGAGCGAAGCTTTGGGTACTCTTTACCTGAGAAAAGGTGAATATGCTAAAGCAGTAAGCGCATTCGGCGATACAAAAAGCAACAATGCAGCTGTAGCTCAAATCCTCGTGAAAGACTACAACAAAGCGAAATCTACTTTGTCTGCCGTTGCTACTCCAGACGCTACTACAAGCTATCTGATGGCTATCGTAGGCGCTCGCACCAACAACGAAAGCATGGTATTGAGCAACCTGAAAGATGCAGTAAGCAAAAACAGCGCTATGGCTAAAAAAGCTGCTACTGACATCGAGTTTGCTAAGTTTACTAAAAACGCTGACTTTCTGAAACTGTTGAAATAATCTCAACCGTTCACAGCAACTCATAAATCAGAGGGTATTTCTTTTCGGAGAAATATCCTCTTTTTATTTTAGGGAAATAGTACTTTTGTCCTTATTTTTTCAAACCAAAACCAAATACGAATGTCTATATCTATTGATATTACCGAACGCCGCCAACGCGCCATCGAGAACTTCCGGGCGGGGTATAATTGTGCCCAGGCGGTCTTTCTCGCCTATTCCGACATATATCATGTAGAGGAAAAACTGGCAAAACAACTTGCAGCTCCTTTCGGAGGTGGCATGGGGCGGATGCGTGAAGTATGCGGAGCGCTTAGCGGCGCATTTATGCTGGTGGGACTGAAATACCCGGCTGATGATCCCGAAAACAAAGAAGCCAAGATGGAAAATTATGCTGCGGTGCAACGAGTAGCAACTCCTTTCCGCGAAAAGCATGGCACTATCATCTGCCGCGAACTGCTCGATGCCAAACGAGCCAAACCGGAAGCCGATCTCGCAGATCCTTTTGGGGAATACCTGGCTAAAAATCCATGTGCCCGTTTTGTGGCCGACACGGCGGAGATTATCGGGAGAGAACTGGTAGGAGAATAATATTATACCACTAAGGCACTGAGAGCACCTGGCTTCACTAAGATCATTAGTGTAACTATGTGCTCTTGGTGTCTTTGTGGTTATTTAAGCCGCTTGAGGAGCAAACAACTTACGGTTGTAATAAAGGATACAAAGGGTTAGTGTAGCCGAGATAAAGTCGGCAAACGGAGTCGCCATCCACACTCCTTTTAATCCATAGAAGTTGGGAAGAATAAGAATCATCGGAATCAGGAACAATACCTGACGGGAAAGGCTGAGAAAAATAGAAACCTTCACCAGTCCGATTGACTGAAAGAAGCTCGAAGTCACAATCTGAAAGCCAATAATCGGCATGAGAAGCAATGTGGTTCGTAAGCCAAGTACCGAAAGCTCAATCAGCTTCGGGTCAGTCGTAAAGGCCATCGCAATTTGCTTAGGGATAAGCATCGCCATCGCAAATCCGCACAAAGTCACCAATGAAGCAACACGAATGGTCAGCGAGAGCGTCTGTTTCATCCGTTGTCGGTTTCCTGCGCCGAAGTTGTACCCGATAATGGGCTGCATTCCCTGGCAAAAACCAATCACTCCCATTACCACCAGAACCGCCAGACTATTGATTACCCCATTGGCGCCAATCGCCAGCTCTCCACCATGCTTCAAAAGCGCATTGTTTAGGATCACATTGACCATACAGGAAGCTACATTCATCAGAAAGGGAGAAAGCCCGATGGAGATGATATGTTTGGCAATATCCATATCCAACCGGATATTCTTCCGATGAAAACGGATGTAACTGCTTTTGCTACAGTAGTGGTGCATTACGACTACCGATGTGGTAAACATGGCAATCACCGTAGCAATTGCTGCCCCTTTGATCCCCCAGTGGAAAACGAAGATAAACAATGCGGCCAGAATCGCATTGAGGACGGCACTGATCAGCATGACCACCATCGCCTTGGTCGGATAGCCCGACGCCCGCATCATATTGTTGAAACTGTAGGTAAGGGTGGAAAATATGCTTCCCGGAATCAGGATTTGCATATACTCCCGGGCAAATGGGATCGTCTTTTCCGTTCCGCCGAACCAACGGAGAATATCATCAAGCCAGTAGAATGCCGAACAGATGAAAAGCAGGGAGAAAAAGACCGACAGGATAATGCTGGTTCCCAGGATGCGTTCTGCTTTTTCCTTGTCTTTTTGTCCCAAAGCGATAGAGATACGGGTAGAACCTCCGATACCAATCAACATACCAAAGGCTGCCTGCAATATTACAATCGGGAAGGTAATGGCCAGTCCCGAGATGGCTAAAGAGCCCACCCCCTGACCGATGAAAATGCGATCCACAATATTGTAGATCGCATTCACCATGATACCGACAATAGCCGGCAAAGAATATTTATAAAGCAGGCGACTTATGCTTTCTGTTTCGAAAGCTTTCGCCTTATCTTCGAAATTATCCATTATACTTTTTCTTTCCAGTCGCCGTGTTGTTTGATCAATGCAATCAGCTTTTCAACAGCTTCCTCTTCCGGAATATTTTTTTCGACACACTCTTTTTGTTTGTAAAGGCTGATTTTCCCTCGGCCTGCTCCTACGTAACCATAATCAGCATCGGCCATCTCTCCGGGACCATTTACGATACAGCCCATGATACCGATTTTGAGGTTTTTGAGGTGAGAGGTAGCATCTTTGACCTTTGCGATGGTGGATTCGAGATCAAACAACGTACGGCCACAACCCGGACAGGAGATAAACTCCGTTTTACTCATACGCAGGCGGGCAGCCTGAAGAATACCGAACATCAGGTTGTTGACTTGCTGGTCAGATACAGTACCGTTGTTCGTAATCAGGATTCCGTCACCAAATCCATCCTGCAACAACGGACCGAAATCAGCGGCAGCTTTCAGCATCAGGTCTTCGACATCATTTTCCTGATAATCCCGGTTTATGATGACTGCATTCGCCACCTCGTTTATCATTAATTTATGGAAAAAGGCACGTTGCTCACCCACGCCATTCTTGTGACTGGTCATCAATAATATCACAACTGCCGGATTATTTCTCAGAATCTCAATCACATCGACATTGAGCTCAGGATAAGTCAGACACATTACTGACGGACCTACATTTTCTACACCTTCCATATCCAATACCTGAATAAAAGGAAAAGCAGAACCGTTACGGTCAGCAACGCCATTTGACGTAATCAGAAAGTCGGGAAAAGGAGCAATCTCCGAGTCTCCCAAGCCAATTACCACCGGGGTATTCGAACCACCGATGCCTTTTACACCAATAGACTTGCGACGGGCAGGTGCAAAATAGTTGAAGTCAGGAGCTACCGTACCATCAATGGCCACATGGCCATTGCGTTCAGCAATATAATCGACCAGTTTACGGGCAACCGGGATTTCGTTTTCAGGCGCTTCGCTCAAGGAAACACGAATGGTATCACCATAACCGTCAGCCAGCAAGGCGCCGATTCCCAAAGCGGACTTGACGCGGCCATCTTCTGCATTTCCGGCTTCGGTAACACCCAAATGCAACGGGAAAGCCATCCCCTCCTCTTCCATGCGGGCCACCATCAGGCGGACGGTACGTACCATCACGACTGTATTGGAGGCTTTGATGGAAATAGCCAGATTGTGGAAATTCTCGCCGATGCAAATACGGAGAAACTCCATACACGACTCCACCATGCCTTCCGGTGTATCGCCGTAACGGCTCATGATGCGGTCAGACAAGGAGCCGTGATTTACACCCAGACGAACAGCAGTATTATTTGCCTTACAAATATCCAGAAAAGGAACCAGCTTCTCACGGATTTTCTCCACCTCCTGCGCATATTCCTCATCGGTAAATTCAAGCTTCTTGAAGGTACGGGCAACATCCACAAAGTTTCCGGGATTGATGCGCACCTTTTCCACGACGGAAGCAACAGCCAGCGCCACGCTTGCATTGAAGTGAACATCGGCAACCAACGGAGTGGTGTAACCTTTCTCACGCAGTTTAGCATGTATCTCTTTGAGGCTATCCACCTCACGCAGTCCCTGAGTAGTAAAACGCAGGTAGTCTGCCCCTTTATTGATGATGCGAATAGCCTGCTCCACACTACCGTCGATATCGTTGGTAGAGGTATTGGCCATGGATTGTATCAGGATAGGATTGTCTCCTCCCAACGTTATGTTTCCGATTTTCACTTCGGAACTTTTGCGGCGGGTATAATTGAATAAATTCATCGGTGTACTCTGTTTTAAAGTGATTGCAAAGGTAAATGATTTTGCCCCTCCCCAAGGCCTCCCGACTCTAATTTTCCTTAATGCTGAAATCGGGATAAGTAAGAATGAAACCTGGTTCAGAAGTCAGTTTATTATTCCGCATTACCAAACAATCAAACATAACCCTTTGTTGAATATATGATATAACTTAGACTTGGTTTATAGTCTGTTAACGTCAAACTATCCAGGCGCCGTCGTTCTCTTTTTCTTCAAATCTAAATCTCGCTTATTGAATTGACAAGAGACCTCTTTTCTATGTAAAAAAGACGAAGTGCGACTACATTATTCAGTATCATTATCAACCTTAGATTGTGCGACTATGAAAAAGACGATTTTACTTATCCTGCTTTCCATGTTATCCGGTTATTCTTTCGCCCAGCGCTTCGGGGTAAAAGCAGGCATGAATCTCTCTTCCTTTTACGGGGATGACAGCAAAGGAGCTAAATCAATCCCAGGCTATCACATTGGCGGAGTGGTGGAATTTCCGGTAAACTATGACTTCTCTATTCAAACGGAGTTGTTGTTATCTCAGAAAGGAGCCAAATACGCAGGAATCCTTTCCGCGTATGGAGATATCCCCGATATCAACGACGGAATCAGGGATTATGATTATTCTGACAAACCTCTTTACATTGAAGTCCCAATCAACGCTGTTTTTAATTTTGACTCCTGGACAGGCAGAATTGTTATCGCAGTCGGGCCGTATTTTGCCATTGGCGTTGGAGGTAAGAGAACATACGAATCAACCTTAAACGGCAAGAAAACAACTAAATCCTTCAATCTATACTCCAAGGATATGATGAACTATTATCCCTGGTACAACTATAAACAGGTGGATTATGGAATCGGAGCCAATGTTGGGTATGAGTTTGCCAGTAAAGTATTTGCAAATATTGGGACATCCATCGGTTTATCCAACATAAACAATGCAGATGTGGCTATGAATCCCAATCCGGATCTGAAAAATCTTGTACTGACACTTTCTGTCGGATATAAATTCAGGCAACCCTAAGAATCTATTTACTGAAAAAGCCTCCGGAAAACAACTTCCGGAGGCTTTTTTGCGTATAATATTATGATAAATGTTCTCTTATTCGATCCCGAATCCCACTGAGACCAAATGTTCCCAGTATTGCGGGTAAGATTTCGACACCACCTGCGGTTCGGCTATGGTGATGTGCTCCATCTTCAGGGCAGCAGGGGCAAAAGCCATTGCCATGCGGTGGTCTTCGTAAGTAGCAATCACCGGTTCCGCTTCCGGTTCGCAACGTTCGCCGTTCCATTCGAGGATGGAGTCGTTTTTATCGGTAATGAGGTAACCGAGTTTTTTCATCTCGTTTTTGAGAGCGAGGATACGGTCCGTTTCCTTGATTTTGAGTGTCTGAAGGCCGCTAAAGTAGAAAGGAATTCCCATCAGGCAGCAGGTAACGACAAAGGTTTGTGCCAAATCCGGTTGATCCACGAAGTTGTTCACCAGTTTTTTAGTCACAACCTCACCTTTGAGCAAGCGAACCCCTTTGTCGGTGTATTTGGTTACGATGCCAAGCTTGTTGAATACCTCGGTCAGCTTAGAGTCTCCCTGGTAGCTGTTTTTGTAAAGGCCCAGCAGTTCGATATCGAAATCTTTGCTCAGTGCGGCGATTTGATACCAGTAAGAAGCCGCCGACCAGTCCGATTCAACGGTAAAGGGTTTCGGGATAAATTCCTGCGGCTTGATCTTGATGGTGTTGCCCACCCAGCTTGATTTGATTCCGAACTCTTCGAGCAGACGAAGAGTCAGGTTGATATAAGGTTTGGAGATAACGTTACCTTCCAGGGTCAGGTTCAGTCCGTTTTCCATCGTCGGTGCCACCATCAGGAGCGCCGAGATGTATTGCGAGCTCACGCTGCCGTCGAGCGACAGGTCACCGCCCTGCAATGCGCTACCATAGATGCGCAACGGGGGATAACCATCCTTCTCCATGTATTCGATTTTAGCGCCCAGCTTGTTCAACGCATCCACCAGGATACGGATGGGACGGTTTTTCATCCGCTCGGTACCGGTAATGGTCCACTCGCCAACGATTTTAGAGAGGAAAGCAGTCAAAAAGCGCATCGAAGTACCGGCTGCACCAATATCGAAGTTGCAGTCGTCCGACTCCAGGGCTTTGAGCATTACGTTGGTATCGTCGCAATCCGCCACGTTACTCACGGCATGGTCACTGTAGCTCAGGGCGTTGATAATCAACACGCGGTTGCTGATACTTTTCGAAGCGGGTAGTTTGATTTCTCCGGTTACTTTCTGCGGAGCATTAATCTGGTATCTCATATATAATATTTTCGCTATTCAATAAAGATGATTTCCCCTGCATTCGCCTTCACCCCCCACCCCCTGAAGGGGGCTTTTGCTGTAGAAAGCCCATCAATAGCAACCGGATTGATATTAATGGCACTTTGAGTGAATTAATCGTAGAAAACAAAGTCCCCTTGAGGGGAATCGTTAGATCAGCAAAGCCAATCAGGGGCAAAAACAAGCCTTTGGAAAACTGTCGGCAAAGATAACTCAAAAAAATGATTCTGCCCAAAGGGAACGGAATGAGCCGGTTAGCGAAGGGAAGAGTCGCGCACCTCGAGGGAACAATCCACTGTCACCTGATGCACCGATTTATCCCCGCGGAGTCGGGCAAACAGCAGTTCGCAGGCCCGGCATCCCATCTCGAAGGTGGGGTGTGAAATAGCCGTCAGCGACGGTTCGATAAAGGTAGAGTGAAACTCATCGGAGAAGCCCCCGATCACGATATCCTGCGGGATGCGAAGCCCCCGGCGCTTAATCTCCCGGATGGCGGCAAAGGAGAGCATATCGTTCATGCAGAAAAAGGCATCGGGCGGCTGGGGCAGGTCAAGCAAACGGTTCACCCACTCCACTCCCGCCTCAAAGGACATCTTATCTTCGAGGATCAGTTGCTTATCTACCGGCAGTCTGTTTTTGGCCAATGCACCGAGGTAACCGTTCTTGCGCTCACGGCTGATGCTGAGGTGAGCCGGTCCGCCCAGGTAGGCAATGCGCTGACTGTTGTGTTGGATAAAATGGTCGGTAAGGGTGTAGGCCGACTGTCGGTTGTTAGCCGTTACTGTTGAAAACTTCTCCGGCAGGCAAACGCGGTCAAAGAAAACCACAGGTGTATCATAATCAGCCGGTTTCAGGAAGTGGTCAAAGGTAATGGTCTCCTGCGACAGGCAGGCAATGATTCCTTCAACACGGGTTTTCAACAAGTTTTCAACAACCTCCCGTTCTTTTTCAACACTCTCGTGCGATGTTGATATCAGGATGTAATATCCATTCTCTCTCGCCACATGTTCTATCCCGCTGATGATGGAGGAATAGAAATGGGTAACGATATCCGGCACAATCACCCCCAGTATTTTGGTATTGGAGCGCAGCAATCCCATCGCGAATGGATTGGGCGAGTAATTCCATGCCTCCGCCAACGCCTTAACCCGCTGCACCACGGCTTCGCTGATCTCGGGATGCCCGTTGAGCGCCCGCGATACCGTAGAGATGGAGAGGCCCAGCTCTTTAGCGATGTCTTTCAGCGAAATACGTTTGTGGGTCATGGGGTTGATTTGATAGGAACAAAGATAAGGAAAGATGGAGAAACGACAAATAAGGGTCAAAGCTATACAAAGAAAGACTAACGATAACTTTGCGCTGAATTTGATATAACCCACAGTCAATCGGGTGATGCGGTTTGTAACCGCATTATTATTTTCGTTATGACGAGTGAATCAGCGGTTAAAAACCGCTGCACCCATTAAGCGAAAACGTTACACAGTAGATTATCAATTCCATCAACAAACCTCAATAATCGCACTCAACCATTCGACAACAGGCTCCTTACATTCTCGTTGAAAAAACAAAACCGCCAAACTTTCCCTTATTAAACAAAACGCCTGATTTCCAGAACAGCTACACTAAAATACACATTCCTCTCCGATTGTCTCTGCGTCACCATCATGCATTATGAAACAAGCAGTTCCAGACATTCAATTTATTGAAACTGTTTTCATATTCTTGTCAATACTAATGTTGCAAGCCGGACAGCTTGCTTTTAGCAATGAATATCATATAAGGCCCAATAAAAGAGACGCTCCTATTAACGCAAAACATATACCAAATAATAACGCAAAAAAAACCTCAAAATGGAGACCTTTCTTTAAGACAGAACAATATGGGTTTTGAGGATTATAAAAAACATCCACTTTCTTATCAATAGTAAATTCATTTAATAATGAATTTGCAATAAAAGGGAACCCCAATGAGATCTTATCTCCATAATAAATTCTTCGTGAAATATACTCTACTTCATTAATGATATAGGTATATCGAATAGATGCATTATAACCATCAATTGCTCCGAAAGAAGAAGATGATGTAGTTGTCTCTATCTGAGAAAAAACAATTTTCCCTTCAGTTAAACTCCAATTATATGTTATTACCGATTTATAAATAAGTATTGCCGAATAAATAGCTAGCAATACCCCAACAGTTAAAATCACAATAAAAACAATACTCCAAGACATATCAATATTTGTTAGTTAATCCTTCAACCAATAACCCCTCACCCCGTAGCATATATACACTGTAGGAATTAACGAAACCGTCGGTGGGATATATTAGCGGTTCGTTGTTTTTTGTGTCTCGTCAATTATTTGTCTGAATATAAAATTATCTTTCACTAAAACAGTGTCATGAATTATTTCGTTGGTCTTTACATTCTTGTATTCTCTTATAATCAATTTACTTCCGCTATCATAAGTCTTCAATATTGAAACATCAACAGGTTCGGTGGTTGTGTCGAAAGGATATATTTCAGCACAAGAATTTACAAAGAAAAACGAGAACAAGACTACACCTAAAGGTATTGTTAAAATCTTTCGCACGTTGAAAAGCAGTGGAATACTGAGGATAAATATCGAAAATGCAAAGTCGTCGACAATCCTATTTGTAATTGTCAAAGTACCATTAATAAAGGTTAGATCAGGGAAGAAATGATCAATCATTATCTCTTTCAATAAGATAATTCCAGAAATAATTGTAAGTGATAATATCAACCTCGTTTTCTTTCGCATGTTGTTGTTTTTTATAATGCCCCCGTCGAATATTCATACCGCAGGAATTAGTGAAACCGTCAGTGGGATTGCAAACCCATCTCTTTAATACTAATAGGATGCAATCCGACAACAAACTATCCCGCCATAAAATTAAGAATTTCAGCAATGCGACGAATGTTCTTTCGGATTTTAAATCATTATAGTACAGGAAAGACGGAATGCAATCCTGCCGTTGCCATACATCACTTTTCTACGGTTTTATATCTAATGCTACGGAGGTAGCTATTTATAAATATATTCTAATAACGTCCTGGTGGAAGTATAGTAAGCTTCTTTTAATTCACCTGTCTTTGTATATCTCTCAACCTTCGTTTTTACAGTCCGAGATATGTAGCACTTTATCATATCCCCATTATCATCATATCCTATATACTGACCTTCAATGATGCCTTTATTGTAATTAATTGCAAAAAGCAACTGATTAGAATCCGAATAAATATTCCATACCCCATTTCTGTACCCATCTTTATAAACCCCACTGAATTTATAAACATCTAGCCGTTTTGAGCTATAATTATATTCATAATTTGATTCTCCATCATCCAAATCACTAATCGAAAGGCCTTCCTTACTAGGATGCGCTTCGAACTCAGTCCATTTACCTTGTTTTAAGCCTAAACTATCTATTTGATTTTCTATAGAAAAAACACACATGGAATGAAATAATAGAAATGATAAAAATATAAGAGCTTTCATAGTGGTTATAATTTTTCACAAGGGGATAGAACGTTAATTTGATGTGATTGACTCAGTCGCTCAGGATTCACTACCCAAAGCAACTGCACCGTCGGCGGAATTGGCAATCTCGCCTATTAAAATCTATCAGAATATATAATCCGACAACAAACTATTCCGCTATAAAAATAAGCATTTTCACAATGCTTTAAATATCAATTCTTTTTGTTTTTCGGATTTCAAATTCTGATAATGAAGGAAAAGGGAAAAATAATCACATCTTAACCACACATCACTTCCCCCGCCCCTCCGGATATACCGTATAAAGTAGCGGAACCGTCGGTGGGATTTGCAATCCCACCTTTTAAATACTACTAGGATTTAAAATCCGACAACAAACTATTCCGCTATAAAATTAAGCATTTTAGCAATTCCTCTAATGTTCTGCCTATTTGTTTTCGCATTACAAATGCTCATAGTATGAAGAAAGTGGGATTGCAAATCCCACCAACGGAACATCACCTTTCTACGGTTTTATGTCCGGTGCGATGAGGCTTAATCCATTTCACACCAAACCCGACTCCCCTCCCCGGCAATCACCGGAGAAGAGGTCGGGTTTCAAACAGTATGAGCGAACACCAAAGAACTACATAATCAAACTCATCTGCATACTGCTCCAGGGGCCGGCTAATTCGGGATGCTTGGTGTTGTACCAGCGGAAGTAGATGTAGAGGTACTTCGCCGAACTTCCCGCACCGAGCTGAAGAGTAAAGCAAGCCTTGGTAGAGATGTCCTTTGAGAGACCCGCCATTTCGGCAGAAGTCGGAGGAGTATCGCCTACCACATAGACAAACTGTACACAATCCGCACCTTCGAGGATCGAAGCCCGCTCGCTTGTGGTGCTGCGGCATTTGATGTAGAAAGATCCACCACCCAACGCCTGCAAAGCTGCAAGAACCGGAGTGGTTGCAACAGAGCGGGTTGTTTTCTGCAATGCACCTTTCTTAATGTTGAAAGTAGATAAATCAACAATAGTCACATTAGGTGAAGCGGCAATACGGTCCAGGATATGGTAGGTCTGATCAAAAGTAATACAGCGGTCAATGATATCATACAATCTGTTAGTCACCGCTGTCGTGCGTCCATTCAATTTGTCACAATACAAAGTGTAAAGTGGGATCCATTCAACAGAAAAGCTCGTCCACTGGGCAACTTCTTTGGGAAGTACCCCGAGACGTTCGGCGTTCGTCTCTGGTGTTCCGGCTGTCAAGTAAGTCGCCGTAGTTCCGATGTAGGGACTAAAAGCATCTATCCCCCGCGGAATTCTGGAAGCATCTGACATAGCTTTCAAAATTTAGTTGTTAATACTACGATTCAATTCTCTGAGATATATACTATAATCGATTATTAGTTTTCCATTTCCATGCTCTCCGGTTATTCCCGCACCCTCTTCTGATTCTGAGGTTTTACGGGCAGACAGAGGCAGGCTTTCAACACTTCGGACACCTCTCCATCAAGATGATCGAAAACTTCGAGGCGAGGGGCATCGTCCAGTTGATAATCATTCTCCACCAGCCATTTCCCATAAATATAATTCCAGGCCAACGGAAACTGATATTTATTCCCCTCAAACCGGAATACGGCATAGCATCCACCTTTCACCGTTTTGAAGTTACAGGGATAATCAGCTAACCGCCCCTGCGGCTTATCAATCACCAGACAGGTATCATAGATACACTTTCCGGCAGGAGTACGGTCCGGATCATTACAAGGAAGTCCAACCGCCTGACTTACCTTGAAGTTTTCCCGAAAGGCCAGGTCAAACAGGTCCATAAAACTGGCAATAATAGCATCGGGCTGATATCCTTTTGTGACTTTCAGATATGCGACATACCGATCGGGATACACTTCTATTCCTTTAAAGGCTACCGGAAACTTCTCCTCCCCTGACAATGCACCTCTGACCGACAACCCGGAATCTACCCGAACCTCAGAGGGGGACATCCCGAAGAAAAGACGAAAGTCTCTTGAAAAATTAGAACAGGAACTATATCCCAACTCCATGGAAACATCCTCTATATTTACCGAACGATCCATCAGAATTCTCCGATAGGCGCGTTCCATCTTCAGACGCTTTACAAATCTCAAAATCGTTTCTCCCGTTTCCAATTTAAACAGACGAAACAGATAATACTTTGAGAACATGGCCACATCAGCAAAATGATCAAGGCTCATCTTTCTATCCAGGTGAGACTCTATGTAATCAATCATCTGGCTTATGCGTTTTCTTGCAACTTCGTTTATCATCTACAACAGCTTTGTATCACAAAATTACAATTCGCAACAAAACAATAATTATCAAATCTTGCTATTTTAATTGCAACACTAAATATTTTTACCAACAATCTTAATCAATCCATTCCTGATCGTCTCATGATAATACAATATGAATATCCGTATAATCATCTATTAATCGAATCGGAGTCTTATATTACAGTGCGCTGCACCTTTGTTTTCCGGGGATTCAATTTTTCTCCAAATATCACGGGACTTTGTCCCTTTATATGCTGACAATTGGTGCAGAGCACCATAATATCTGTAGAATATGGATAATCCCACTCAACATTAGGTGCAGCGCACCGCAATATGAGTTTCGTTAAACGGCTTAGGTGCATATCGGGATATTCATTAATACAATATCAAATCAACTGTCAGCTTATGCAAACAATACAAAACATCATAATCCGCTAAAAATACCTGATTGTTATCCGAACCATCAAAAAGAACTTAAACCGCTCACATTATAGCATTTATAAAAACAAAACAAGAATATAACCCACTAAAGAACGGCACTAATCACGAATCCAGCACCTCTAACCCAACACAATCGTCAGCAAAATCAGATTACATCAACAGACTAAAAAGAATCTGTTCTTACACTGAAAATAAGAAACAGACTGCCAAAACATTTAGCACTAATTTTTCTGATTAGCGAAACTTATATACACATTTAGCACATACTTATTCGCGTACGGTGCGAACTTTTCCGGCAACAGTGCACACTTTTCCCACAACAGTGTACACTTTTTCCACAATAGTGTACACTTTTATTCCTCCGGTGCACACTTTTCCGGTAACAGTGGACACTTTTTCCGCTACAGTGGACACCGGAGCCGGAAAAGTTCGCACCGGAGTTTCTACAGTGTACACTATTTTCTCTCCGGTGTGCACTGATGTGGAAAAAGTTTGAACCATTTCGGGAGAAAAATGGAAATTAGGATAGGTTTTTAGATAATCCTGATCTTTTAGATCAATTGCCTTCAGCTTTAGCTGGAGGATTGTTGATTTGATTTAGAATATTGGCTTTAGCCAAATTCCTGTAGTATGATTTATCTGCTTATATTGTTGTTATTTGTTCGGCTAAAGCCGATATACTCTCACTTTTGTCCTCCAGCTAAAGCTGGAGGCAATTGAAAAGAAGGCAATAGGAAAGGAATTGACTTAAAGAGATCTACATATTGCCAATGAATTATTATGGGTAACCTAAACATCTATACAGGTGTGCACTGATGCGGAAAAAGTTTGAACCAATTCGGGGGAAAAGGGGAAATTAGGATAGACTTTTAGATAATCCTGATCTTTTAGATCAATTGCCTCCAGCTTTAGCTGGAGGATTGTTGATTTGGTTTAGAATATTGGCTTTAGCCGAATTCTTGTAGTATGATTTACCTGCTTATATTGTTGTTATTTGTTCGGCTAAAGCCGATATACTCTCACTTTTGTCCTCCAGCTAAAGCTGGAGGCAATTGAGCAGGAGACTCCACAGCCATTAGATACAATCATTTATCAACAAATAGGGGCAGGTAACATTTCAATACAGGGTTATGTCCTATCTCTGTTTTTCTATACAATAATGGTGGCGGAAAGAAATTAAAAAGCAAAATGAGACGCAACAAAAAAGGAGAACTTCTGCCCTCCCTTCCATTCAAAAATTAAAGTCTTCCGGCTCGCCTTTGAGTTTGCGCCCTGTGAGAATTCCTTTTCTACAAAAATCTACAAGCCAATCGGCTTCATATTTTTCTTGTAGCGATTCGGCACTTTCGCCTCTTGAAATGCCCAGCTCTTTTAGTGTAACATAGTTATCACACACAAAGTCAAGTATTTCAACCACCCGGGCATTGAGATATCTATTCAAACCTTCAAGTATAGACTCATGCCAGGGTAGATGCCCGGGAAGATAAACCGGACGATCAGCCAGAGCGAGTATATCAACGGCCTCATTTAGCCTCCATTGATCAAATCCCCTTTGACCCTCTTTGACATAATAACCGTAATATCTGAATAACTCAATAAAATGGCGATCTGTTTCTATATATAGGGCAAAAGCAAGAACCTCTTTTTCAAATGCATACAAGCGTTCCCTTGGATCATCCGATACCTTCTGAGCTATTATATCAGCACTCTTCGCCCTGCGATCTTCCCGATAAAGCTGAAAGTAGTATTCCTCCTTCTGCCCCCGGATATCCGAAAGATAAAATAACCCAATTGTGCCCAAATGAAGGTCATACCATTCATACCAATCCGGCATATAGGAACGATCTCCCTCTTCGTCCTTCTCCATGACAGTATCGTAATCTTGCCAGTCTAATAAACGAAAAGCAGTTAAACTATTATCCTGTTCCGGACTGAGCAAGAACCTTTTCATGATCTCTATTTCTCTTTTTTCAATCGGGGGAATAAAAGGGCATGATCTGATATGAGAACCCCAAAACTGAAAGTCATAAGACATATTGATCTCTTTGATCCTGATTTGCTCAGCCCGCCATTTTAATTGCAGGTTAAAGAGCTTTTTCTGGAGAATAAAATCCAATGCCTTCTCGGCGAGCTGCTGAATGTAGAGATCATGATCTTCCCTCCGCTGAAAAACATGAACATACATGCTTTGATACTTAATGAGCTGCATGCGTTGGCTGGCATACTGTTTGATAAAGGAGGGAATAGAATCGGGGTGGTACTTCTCAAAATATTTGCGGGCTTTGTCTGAGCCTTCCAGCTCACGACAAAATTCTTTCTCCAGATTTTCAAAGAATTCCTTTTGTTCATTTTCATCCTGAGGCAACGCTGACTCATGATACTCGAAGTTTTCAAATGACATCATGGTGGTAATATTTATAGTGTTTAAACCGATTACAGACCAATTGAAGAGGGAAAGAAAGCAGCTTAGTCTTTTCGGATTGCCAAATTTAATTTATTTCACAAAAACAACCATGCAATTGAACTTATAATTTGTTTAGAAACTCTCCGGGAAGCTATGAGACTCTTCCTTTTTCCTGAGAAAGAATCAAGCCGGGGCTTATATAGTCAAACTGTTTCGAATTGCGAGAAACTTGTTTGACTATACTTTGAGACGAAGAGGCTTTGAGGCAAATTTGAAGTTACTTGCAATTCTCCAGCTGATTCGATGAAAAAGCAACGAGTAAACGTTCATTCATAGCAGTCCATTATGGGTGTAGCGGTTTTTAACCGCTGATTCTTTCACAATATTATCGCGGTTAAAAACCGCGACACCCGTAAGCTTATCACTCACTTCAGACAAATCCGTAGAAAAACATTTTCATATAGATTATCGCAATCCATGGAAGCTTTACTATATCTACACCAGGGATAGCCTTATGAATTTAGGGCAAATAACATTCAATTAAGAAACCCTTCTTACTCCGTTAGAAATACCAAAAACTGATCTTTATCTGCCAATGAATCGTTAACAGGAGACCGCAAAGACATTCCGGCAATTTACTTTTTTGGTATCTTTGGGAAATAACCAACAGCAGACCATTATGCATTTAGCTCCCCTCATATCCGACCTGGCGCTGATTATGATACTCGGCGGGTCGATCACCTTACTGTTTAAGTGGCTCAAACAACCCGTTGTGCTGGGCTATATCGTGGCCGGCTTCCTGGCTTCGGCCAAATTTCCCTTCCTGCCATCGGTGCAGGATGTGGGGAGTATCCATCTGTGGGCCGAAATCGGGATTATCTTCCTGCTATTTGCGCTTGGGTTGGAGTTTAGCTTCAAAAAGCTGATCCATACGGGCGGGCCTGCTATCATCACGGCGGTATTGATCATGTCGGGCATGATGTTGTCGGGATTTGCCACCGGCAAGTTACTTGGCTGGGAGAAGATGGACAGCATATTCCTCGGCGCGATGCTCTCGATGTCATCCACCACCATTATCATCAAGGCTTTTGACGACCTGGGACTGAAGAGCCAGAAGTTTACCACCACGGTGTTTGGAGTGTTGGTGGTAGAGGATCTCTTTGCCATCCTGATGATGGTAATCCTCTCTTCCATTGCCGTAACGCAACAGGTGGAGGGCATCCATATCTCGGAAAGCATCTTCAAGCTGGTCTTTTTCCTCTTACTCTGGTTCTTTACCGGTATTTACCTGATTCCGCTATTTCTGCGAAAGGTGAAACGGTTCCTCAATGCGGAGACGCTGCTCGTTGTGGCAGTCGGACTTTGCCTGGGAATGGTGGTCATTGCCAATTCGGTGGGATTTTCGTCGGCACTGGGCGCCTTTATCATGGGGTCAATTCTGGCCGAAACCCTTGAAGCGGAGAGTATCGAGAAGATTATCAAACCGGTGAAAGACCTGTTTGGCGCCATCTTCTTTGTATCGGTGGGTATGCTGGTGGATCCGCCGGTTTTGGTCGAATATGCATTTCCTATTTTAATACTGACCACGGTTGTTGTCTTCGGGCAGATCTTTTTCGGGGCAACGGGTATCCTGTTGTCCGGACAACCATTGAAAATCGCCATCCAGTCGGGATTCAGCCTGGCCCAGATCGGTGAATTTGCCTTTATCATAGCCACATTGGGAATAAGCCTGAAGGTGACTGCACCGTTTCTCTATCCTGTAGCCGTGGCGGTATCGGTGATCACTACCTTTACCACCCCGTTTATCATGCGGATGTCGGGGCCGGTCTATCTGTGGCTGCTTAAGGTCCTTCCAGCCCGGTGGGTGGAGTTCCTCGAACGTTATTCGGGAGGATCAAACACCGTCAACCGCCAGTCGGAGTGGAAAGAGATGCTCAATGCCGTCACCTGGCACGTACTGATCCATGCTATCCTGTTGAGCGGAATCGTCTGGGGCTCGTTTAAATTCCTCACCCCGTTTCTGATTGGCAAATGGGGCGACGGGATCGGAAGTCTGGTCGCCAGCGCTTCTACCCTGGCCGTTATGGCTCCGCTGCTTTGGTCTTTATCATTCAAAAGGGTCAAACGAAACCTGTTCCGCTCCATGTGGGTGGACTCCCGCTACAACCACGGCCCGTTGATGTCAATCGCGGTACTGCGTTTCCTCATCTCACTGGTCTTTGTGATGACCGTGCTGGTGCATTTTTACTCCTTCCGGTTAGGGACAATCGTAGGTTTCGCGGTGTTGTGTATGCTGGTCATCCTTTTTTCCAAACAGATCCGAAGAACGGTGATCCATTTGGAGAAAACGATGATACGCCACCTCAATGAACGGGAAAATGCACAGCGCCCACGCATTGACAACCTCATCCATGACATCCACCTGGCGGAATTTGAGGTATCGCCGGACAGCGAGTTGATCGGACGCTACCTCTACAAGGCGGATTTCCGCAATAATTACGGAGTGAGCATCGTTAGCATTCACCGGGGAAGCAAACACATTCACATTCCGGGAGCACGGGATCAACTGATGCCATACGACCGCGTATCGGTGGTGGGAAATGACGAACAAATCAGGAGTTTTGGCAAGCTGGTGGAACTTCGCCAGACGGTAGAATTTTCAAATGAAGAGTCGGTCGGTGTGGAAATGAAAAACCTGACCATCGAGGAGAATTCCTTCTTCATCGGGAAGACTATCCGGGAGACAAACTTTCATCAGTCTCAGACCCTGGTTATCAGTATCCAGCGAAAAGACGGCGAAGTGGTGCAACCGGCCGCCGATATGCTGTTTCAATCCGGCGATTTGGTGACATTAGTCGGTCCGAAAGACAAATTACAGAGCATAACACAGGGTTTCTGCGCTATTTCATAACAAAAAATCATCGCAGTATTCCAGCCGGCTGCCATAACCGCTTGTTATTGAATAAACTTTTTTATCTTTGCGCTGCTTTTTATGAGTATAAATCCCTTTAGTCGCGAGCCGGCAACCTTGCCATTTCAGGTGTAAGGTGAAAGCTTCAGGCTATTATTCATTGACTCACGACAAATGACTTTATAACAATGAAAAATTACAAGTTAGTAAACAATTTAGTCGGTTGGTTGGTATTTGCCATCTCGGCAGTGGTTTATCTGATGACCATTGAGCCAACAGCCAGTTTCTGGGATTGCCCGGAGTTCATTTCATCCGCTTTTAAGCTGGAAGTAGGTCACCCGCCGGGCGCGCCGTTCCACATGCTTACCAACCGCTTCTTTGCCAACTTCGCTTCTGATCCTGCGCATGTCGCCAAAATGGTAAACAGCGTATCGGCTATCCTGAGTGCGCTATGTATCCTCTTCCTCTTCTGGACGATCACGCATTTGGCTAAACGACTTGTAGTTAAAAACGATAAAATGACCACCGGCCAACTGATCGCTATCATGGGTAGTGGTGTGGTTGGTGCATTGGCTTACACTTTTTCCGATACCTTCTGGTTTTCTGCCGTGGAAGGTGAGGTTTACGCCTACTCCTCTTTCTTTACCGCGATTGTATTCTGGCTCATCCTCAAATGGGAGTCGGTTGCCGACAAATCGCATGCCACCCGCTTCATTGTACTGATCTCTTATATGATGGGACTCTCTATCGGAGTCCACTTGCTGAACCTGCTTTGTATTCCGGCTCTCGTTCTTGTGTTCTACTACAAGAAAAATCCGGACGCCGACCTGAAAGGTTCACTGAAAGCATTGGCGCTTTCGCTTGTCCTGCTCGTTTTGGTAATGTACGGAATGATTCCGGGACTGGTAAAAGTAGCCGGATGGTTTGAGTTGATGTTTGTCAACGGCTTTGGTATGCCGTTTAACAGTGGTATGATCTTCTATGTGGTAATCCTGATTGCGGCTATCATCTGGGCGCTTCTGGAGACCACTAAAGGAAATCACAAAGTGCGTATCATTGCTTCATTTGTTGCCGTAACAGCATTGATCGGACTTCCGTTCCTGACCGGTGGCGCATTGGGTGTTATTTTAGGCCTGGCTATCCTCGGTGGATTAGGATATTACCTTTACAAACAAAAAGAGATCAATCTGGTATTGTTGAATACAGCCCTGCTTTGTATGATGTCTATCGTAATCGGTTATTCCACTTACGCATTGATTATTATCCGGTCGGCTGCTAACACACCAATGGACCAGAACTCTCCGGAAGACGTATTCTCTCTGGGACGTTACCTGGGCCGTGAGCAATACGGTGACCGTCCTTTATTCTATGGTGAAACTTTCGCTTCGGAAGTTGCCCGCGACAACCAGGGACAAGCCGTTGTAAATCGTGGCGCTCCCAACTGGACCCGCAAAGTCAAAAAAGATGCTTCTGAAAAAGATCAATACGTAATCAGCAGCTACAAGGAGGATTACGACTACTACTCCGAAACCAAGATGCTGTTCCCACGTATGTACAGCAAACAGCCTAACCATATCCAGGCATACAAAGAATGGACTAACTTCCAGGGAACTCCCGTTACTTTCAACCGTATGGGTGAAAATGTAACCGTACAGATGCCAACGTTGGTAGAAAACATCAAATTCTTTGTCTCTTACCAGTTGAATTTCATGTACTGGCGCTATTTCATGTGGAACTTCTCAGGTCGTCAGAATGATATCCAGGGTAACGGAGAGGTACAAGACGGAAACTGGATTTCAGGATTCAACTTCATAGACAAATTCCTGGTGGGCGACCAGTCAAATCTGCCACCGGATTATGCCAACAATAAAGGCCACAACGTGTACTTTATGTTGCCGTTGTTGCTCGGTATCATCGGTCTGTTGTTCCAGGCATATTCTGGTAAAAAAGGCATCCAGGATTTCTGGGTTACCTTCTTCCTCTTCTTCATGACCGGTATCGCGATTGTGATTTACCTGAACCAGTATCCTTACCAGCCACGTGAGCGTGACTATGCTTATGCTGGTTCCTTCTATGCCTTTGCCATCTGGATAGGCCTCGGTGTAGCCGGTATTGCACAAGGACTGAAGAAATATACCAATGAAACAGTAGGCGCCGTTATCGCAACAGTAGCCTGTCTTTTCATCCCTTACCAGATGGGTGCCCAAAACTGGGACGACCATGACCGTTCAGGCCGTTACGTTTGTCGTGACTTCGGATACAACTACCTTGTTTCTTGTCCGAAAGATGCGATACTCTTCACTAACGGGGATAACGATACCTTCCCACTCTGGTACAACCAGGAAGTAGAAGGCGTGCGTACCGACGTTCGCGTATGTAACCTCAGCTATTTGCAGACAGACTGGTACATTGATCAAATGCGCCGTCCAGCATACGATTCTCCGTCGCTTCCGATTTCGTTCAAGCCTTACCAGTACGTACAGGGAACACGCGATATCGTATATGTGACCAATATGCTCAACCAGCCAATGGATATTCGTCAGGCGATGGATGTGATTAAATCAGACGATCCTAACCTGAAAGTAAAACAGGGCGATCAGCAGTTTGAATTTATCCCGACCGAATCTCTCTTCCTGCCGGTTGATTCTGCACAGGTTATACAGTCAGGTGCTGTGGCTAAAAACCACACTACTCCGATCGTGAAGAAATTCGAAATATCTCTCAAAGGCAAACAATACATCGGTAAACATGAAATGATCATCATGGATATGTTGGCAAACAGCCAGTGGAAACGTCCGATCTGCTATGCTGTAACCGTAGGTAACGAAAACTACATGAACCTGAACAAATACTTCCGTCTGGAAGGTCTGGCTTATCAGGTAGTGCCTCAGGATTTCGGTCCTAACGGCGGCGTTGATACCGAAGTGATGTATGATAACATGATGAATAAGTTCAAATGGGGAGGCGCAGATAATCCGAAAGTTTACCTGGAAGAAAATACCCTCCGCATGTGTAAAACATTCCGCTTCATGTTTGGCCGTCTGGCTACAGCGCTGATCCAGGAAGGTAAAAACGACAAAGCTCATAAGTTGCTCGACAAATGTCAGAAAGTGCTTCCGGCTTACAATATTCCTCACGACTATTCATCATTGTCGTTGGCTGAATGTTATTACCGACTGGGAGACCGCAAAAAAGCGGAAGAACTGACAGAAGCAATTGCAGGTAACTGCATGGCAAACCTGAAATGGTTCTACTCACTGAATCATACTCAGTTGAATTCGGCTATGAGCGAAGTGGGCAACAACCTCGCTATCGTGCAGTCAGTCCTTCAATTGTACTCTACATTTAATCCAAAACTGGGTGAGAAATATATGCCTGCATTCCAGAGCTACAGCGCTGGTTGGAACGCTGCTCACCCGGCTAAACAACAGTAATGTTAATAGAACGTCCGCCATTCCTGTACCGGCTCCTCTTTCCGGGAGCCGTATGGAGAATGCCACAACATAACAAATGTGTTTATCTCACATTTGATGATGGTCCGATACCCGAGGTTACGCCTTGGGTATTGGATTTTTTAGATAAACAGGGTATTAAAGCCACCTTCTTCTGTGTGGGTGATAACGTCAGAAAATACCCGGACATTTACCGGGAGGTGCTCTCCCGGGGCCATAAGACGGGGAATCATACCTTCAACCACCTGCAGGGACTACGCACCTTGACCAAGAACTACCTCAGCAACGTAGCTAAAGCGGCCGAACTGATTGACAGCAACCTGATGCGTCCTCCGCACGGCCACATCCGCATTCCGCAATTCTTTCTGTTGCGCCGGAAATACCGGATTGTCATGTGGGACCTCGTTACCCGCGATTATAGCAAACGGCTCACCGGTGAAGAGGTATTCAACAATGTCAGGCAGTATGTCAGAAACGGTTCTATCATCGTTTTCCACGACTCCCTCAAGTCGGTTAAGAACCTTCAATACGCACTTCCCAAAGCGGTGGAATGGCTCAAAAACGAAGGCTACGAATTCCGTTTAATAGAATAACAGGTTTGCATCTTTATTGACTCAAAACGATGCAGTACGAACTATTTTAAACTTATATCAAATGAAAGCAATACACACCCAGGAACAGGACAACGCCGAAGCGATAATCGCTCAATGTAAAATCTGCCACATCGGACTGGCTGATACGGATGGAACTCCTTACGTATTACCGATGAACTTTGGTTATGCAGATGGTGTTATTTACCTGCACTCCGGACCGGAAGGCAGTCACCTCGATATATTGGGACGCAATAATAAGATTTGTATCACGTTTTCTACAGGAGACAAACTGGTTTATCAGGACGAAAATGTAGCCTGTAGCTACAGCATGCGTTCTGATAGTGTAATTTGCCGCGGAAAGGTTGAATTTGTAGAAGATCTTGAAGAGAAAACGGACGCAATGAATATCCTTATGGCAAATTATACCGACCGGAAGTTCACCTATTCCAATCCGGCCATCATGAATGTGAAGGTTTGGAAGGTCGAGGTGGAAAGTTTCAACACTAAATCATTCGGTTTGACCTACAAAGAATATCTGAAGAGGGTGAACCAGTAATCCTTCAAAAGTAAATCAATGAAACTACTTGCAGTTTTTCTTTTATTCATTTCCCTGGGAATTCATGCCCAAAACATTGATCTGGAAATATCCAAAGCACTGAATCCAAACACCGTACAGCCGGAAACAAAAACCTTCCAGTTTTTCTCAAACAGTATCACACCGGTATTGATCGCAGCTCCAGTGGCTATATTTGCCATTGGAGAGATACAGGACGATCCGGATATGGCCAAAAAGCTCACGGAATATATGGGAGCCTTTGCGATCTCCAGTGTAGTTACTGTCGGGCTGAAAAACACCATCAAAAGAGAAAGACCCTTCAACGCATATCCTGATGAAGTTTTCAAATATTCGTCAGGAGGAAGCTACTCTTTCCCATCCGGACATACTTCTTCGGCATTCTCTACGGCCACCTCATTAAGCCTGATCTATCCCAAATGGTATGTGATCGCTCCTGCATTTACCTGGGCCGGTCTGGTAGGCTATTCCCGTGTTTATCTCGGCGTACACTATCCATCCGATGTGCTGGCAGGTGCAGTCTTAGGAACCGGAAGTGCCTATCTGTCTCATTATCTCAATAAAAAACTTTGGGAAAAGAAGAAGCCGAAACTTTCGCTGGCCTATTATTGAAAAGATCTTCATTTCATCAATATTCCAGACCTAATATCTGATTCTCAATCTAAGGAAACTGGTATTAAAGAAGGTAGATCTAAGTCTATTTACTTCAAAATAAACACCGGGGAATGCAAATGCGTTCCCCGGTGTTATTTTACCTCCTTCCCTGCCCGCACAAATAGTTCCGACAATTGTGAAACTGCATCTCCTGACCGGGAAACTGCATCTCCTGATCAAGAAACTTGATCCACCTGCATAAAAAAACACCGTTTCCCCAGCAGAAGCCGGATGAAACGGTGTTTTTTATATTCTGTCAGGAAAAAGGATTACTCCTCTACCAATACACTTACATTGTTTTTAGAAGCCTCTACGACCCCGCTCTCAATTTTAAAATGGTGAAATACGCCTTTCTCGTCCTGTACCTTTACGGTTCCTTCTTTGAGGGTTGAGACAATCGGTGCGTGATTATTCAGCAATTCAAAGTATCCGTGAGCACCGGGAAGCTGTACACGATTGACTGTCCCGGCATACAGAATCTTTTCCGGAGAAATTATATCTACATGCATAGCCACCTATTATTTAGCCTCTGCCAACAGACGTTTTCCTTTTTCAATCGCTTCTTCAATCGTTCCCACCATACTGAAGGCAGTTTCAGGATATTCATCCACTTCACCGTCAATAATCATGTTGAAACCTTTGATGGTATCTTCGATTGGGACCCAAACACCTTTCATACCGGTAAATGCCTCTGCCACGTGGAAAGGTTGTGACAGGAAGCGCTGTACACGGCGTGCACGGTGTACTACAAGTTTATCCGCTTCTGACAACTCGTCCATACCAAGGATGGCGATGATATCCTGAAGTTCTTTATAACGCTGGAGAAGCTCTTTTACACGCTGTGCAGTCTCATAGTGAGCTTTACCCACGTCATTTGCGTTAAGGATACGTGATGTTGAAGCCAACGGGTCAACCGCAGGATAAATACCCAGCTCGGAAATCTTACGGTTCAATACCGTAGTCGCATCAAGGTGGGCAAATGTCGTTGCCGGAGCCGGGTCAGTCAAGTCATCCGCAGGTACGTACACAGCCTGTACGGAAGTAATAGATCCGTATTTGGTAGAAGTAATACGTTCCTGCATCAAACCCATCTCAGTAGCCAGCGTAGGTTGGTAACCTACAGCTGAAGGCATACGTCCCAACAACGCCGATACCTCAGAACCTGCCTGGGTGAAACGGAAGATGTTATCCACGAAGAAGAGGATGTCATTTCCTTTGCCTTTTTTATCCCCGTCACGGAAATACTCCGCAACTGAAAGACCTGACAAAGCCACACGGGCACGGGCACCTGGAGGTTCGTTCATCTGACCGAACACCAGGGTTGCTTTAGAATCTGCCAATGCTTTTTCATCCACCAGACTCAAATCCCAACCGCCTTTGGCCATATCTTCCTTAAAGGCTTCCCCGTATTTGATTACGTCAGACTCGATCATCTCACGAAGCAGGTCATTCCCTTCACGGGTACGCTCTCCTACTCCGGCGAATACCGACTGACCGTCGTATTTTTTTGCAATGTTATTGATCAACTCCATGATCAAAACGGTTTTACCTACGCCGGCACCACCGAAAAGACCGATTTTACCTCCTTTTGAATAAGGCTCCAACAAGTCAATTACCTTAATCCCGGTAAGAAGAACCTCTTTCTCTGTAGAAAGGTCTTCAAACTTCGGCGGTTTGTTGTGGATCTCGTAAGAACTCTCTTTGGTAAGACTTCCGATACCGTCGATAGCCTCACCGATTACGTTGAGCAGACGACCGCGAATCTGGCCTCCGGTAGGAACCGAAATGGCTTTACCGGTTGCGAAAACCTCCATACCGCGCCATAGTCCGTCAGTTGAGTCCATCGCGATGGTACGCACGGTATTTTCGCCGATGTGCTGCTGACATTCGAGGATCAACGGCTGTTCGTTTTCTCTTTTCACTTCAAGTGCGTCATAGATTTTGGGCAAATCACCTCCGGACTGCTCAAAACTAACGTCAACCACAGGTCCGATTACCTGTATGATTTTGCCTATAGACTGACTCATATCTTTTTGTTGTTTATTGCTTTTGAATAATAGCTGTTAGCCTTGGCTTCAATCAAAGCCTTTTAAATTGAACTGTTTTCAATTTTTATTCAAGCCAACAAGCTAATCTCTATTGGCTCAAAAATCCGGATTTATCCGTTCAGAGCGTTAGCTCCACTTACGATCTCAAGAATTTCGTTGGTAATCGATGCCTGACGCGCTTTATTGTAGGTCAGGTTCAGCGTTTTTATCAACTCCGCGGCATTGTCAGTGGCTTTATGCATGGCCGTCATACGCGCTCCATGTTCAGAAGCGAAAGAATCGGTCATTGCTTTGTAGAACTGAACTTTTAATGCTTTGGGAAACATCACGTTCACGATTTCATCCACCGAAGGCTCAAAAAAGTAAACCGGTTTCATTCCCTGATGAGCTGACACGGAAGAATCTGACTCAACAACAGGCAGGAATTGCTCAACGACCAGTTTCTGCACTGCGGCATTTTTAAACTGGTTGTAAATCATCTCCACCTGGTCATAAGTTCCATCTGCATACTGCTCCATGATCTGTGTTGCCACAGCGGTTACAGAGCTGAATGTCAGATTGTCGTATATTTCGGTATTTACTTTAATATTCCGGATGTTTCTTGCCTTCAGTGCATCTGCCGCTTTCTTACCGATGGCCAGGATATCCACCATGCCACGACGGTAATGATCGGCATACGTAGTGTTCAGCAATTCCACAGTTTTCTTAACCACGTTGATATTGAATCCGCCACACAATCCCCGGTTTGAGGAAATGGCAATGATCAATACACGGTTAACCGCCTGACGCCGGGCATATTTTTGGTTCATGCCCGGTTCGACATTTTGTGTAATATGAGCTAATACACCTTGCAGCTTTTCAGCATACGGACGAATCTGGATAATCGCATCCTGCGCTTTTCGCAGTTTTGCCGCCGAAACCAGCTTCATGGCTCCGGTCACCTGTTGCGTTGACTTTACAGATGCGATCCGGGTTCGTATTTCTTTTAAATTCGCCATATTCTATTCGTTTATGGGCTTATGCTTTGAATTTCGCAGAAACTTCTTTAGCAACTGACTCCAGCACCTGAGTTACGCTGTCATTGATTTCACCACGACTCAATGTCTCCAGCACATTATTGTGCTGAGCTTCAAGAACACGGATAAACTCTGACTCAAACTCATCCACGCGACTAACCGGAACATCCATCATAAGCCCACGGGTACCGCAATACAGGATTGCAATCTGTTTCTCCACACGTACCGGTGAAAACAAGCCTTGTTTCAGGATTTCCACGTTACGGGCTCCTTTTTCCAATACATTTTTTGTAGCGGCATCAAGGTCAGATCCGAATTTGGAGAAAGCCTCCAGCTCACGGTATTCCGCCTGGTCAATCTTCAACGTACCGGCTACCTTTTTCATCGCCTTGATCTGCGCTTTACCCCCTACACGGGATACCGAAATACCTACGTTGATCGCAGGACGGATACCGGCATTGAACAAGTGAGACTCAAGGAAAATCTGTCCGTCGGTAATCGAAATTACGTTGGTCGGGATATATGCAGAAACGTCACCGTCCTGTGTTTCAATAATCGGAAGAGCAGTCAACGAACCGCCACCTTTCACCAAATGCTTGATCGATTCAGGTACGTCGTTCATTTGCTCGACAACTGACTGGGTAGAGTTGATCTTTGCAGCACGCTCCAAAAGACGTGAGTGCAAATAGAATACGTCACCAGGATACGCCTCACGACCTGGCGGACGACGAAGCAACAACGACACTTCACGGTATGAAACAGCCTGTTTTGATAAATCATCGTACACAATCAATGCAGCACGACCGGTATCGCGGAAATATTCGCCGATAGCAGCACCGGCAAACGGAGCGAAGAACTGCAAAGCAGCAGGGTCAGCAGCGGTTGACATAACGATGGTTGTATAAGGCATCGCACCGTTTTCTTCCAGTGTCTTGGCAATATTAGCTACGGTAGAACCTTTCTGGCCTATGGCTACATAGATACAGTAAACAGGTTCCCCTTTTTCGTAAAATTCTTTTTGGTTGATAATGGTGTCGATCGCAATGGCAGTTTTACCGGTCTGACGGTCACCAATGATCAACTCACGCTGACCGCGGCCGATTGGAATCATCGCGTCGATCGCTTTGATACCGGTCTGTAGCGGTTCTTCAACCGGCTGGCGGTAGATTACCCCTGGTGCTTTACGCTCCAGTGGCATTTCGTATAAAGTTCCCGCAATCGGGCCTTTACCGTCCACGGGCTCACCAATGGTGTTGATTACGCGTCCCAGTACGCCTTCACCTACATTAATAGAGGCGATTTTACGGGTACGTTTTACGCGGTCACCCTCTTTGATCTTTTCAGATGAACCTAATAATACACAACCAACGTTGTCTTCTTCCAGGTTAAGTACGATCCCTTTTACTCCGCTGTCAAACTCCACCATTTCGTTGGACTGGACATTTGACAAACCGTAAACGCGGGCGATACCGTCCCCTACTTGCAAAACGGTCCCTACCTCCTCAAATTCGATGGCGGCATTGAAACCTTCTAACTGTTTTTTCAGTATTTCGGAAACTTCTGCAGGATTAATTCCGGCCATAATATTGTTGTTTTATTGTTTTTCTTTTAATTCGATTTCACTAACTCCTGACGAAGCTGTTTCAAACGTGATGAAACACTGGCATCTAGTATCTGATCCTCAACCTGAAGGACAAAACCTCCTATTAAAGAAGGATTGATCTCAGTAGTCATCTCAATAACAGCATTAAATCTGGCAGCAACAGCCTGTGTCATTTTGACAATCGTTGCCTGATCAAGAGCTACAGCACTTGAAAGTACAGCCGCCTTCTTCCCGCTTTGCTGACGGTAAACTGACAAAAAGTTGCGGGTAATATTTTCCAGATACATCTCACGCTTATTGGTGAGCAGCAGATTAAGAAACGACATCGTTACCGGATTAACCTGTTTCTCAAAGACATTCTGGATTAACACTCTCTTCTCCGAACCTTTCACTACAGGACTTTCAAGGATCTGGACAAATGCAGGGAGTGTTCGTGTAGTCAGATAAAGCATCTCCATATCGGCATGAACTGCCGGAAGGACTGACTTCTCCAAAGCCAGCGAAAAAAGAGCTTTTGCATATCTGACAGATATCTTGCTATCGTTCATTGCTTTTGTTGATTTTGGGCAATTGCAGGAATCGAACGAACCTCCAATTTAATTAATCTCGATTTGATCTACAAATTTCTTCACCAGCTCTTTTTGACGTGTATCGTCAGTTAAACGGTCTTTCAGAATTTTTTCAGCAATATCAAGTGAAAAGATTGCAATACTGTTTTTCATTTCTTCTATAGCCGCTGTTTTTTCACGTTCGATCGCAATCTTGGCATTCTCAAGCACTTTATTCGCTTCGACGGTTGCCAGATTTTTTGCTTCGGATACGATCGAGTCTTTCAGTTCACGTGCCTCTTTGAGGATTTTATCGCGCTCAAGCATCGCCTCTTTCAGGATTCGCTGATTGTCTTCCTGCAAACGAGCCATCTCCTCTTTTGCCTTATCGGCAGCTTTCAGAGCCTCATCAATCGAGTTCTCGCGATCAGCGAGTGCTTTCAGGATCGGTTTCCAGGCAAACTTTTTCAGGATAAAAAACAGAATCGAGAACGATACCAACATCCAGAAAAGCAAGCCAAATTCGGGCATTACTAATTCCATAATCTGTAATATTTTAGTCTAAAACAATGTTTGTCAAAAATTCGGAGCAAAAAGAATTATCGTCCTTTTGCTCCGATGTTCCTTTAATTAAGTGAAAAGGATAAGCAAGCAGATAACCAACGCGAAGAAAGCTACCCCTTCAACAAGTGCCGCAGTCATGATCATGTTAGAACGAATATCGCCCAATGCTTCTGGCTGACGTGCAATAGCTTCTACCGCACCTTTACCGATAAGTCCAATACCTACACCTGCTCCAATCGCAGCAAAACCAGCACCGATACCAGCACCCATTTTAGCAATGGCCAAGTTTGCAACAGCTTGCAACAAAACAGTTAATGTTACCATGTCTATTAAATTAAAAAATGAATATTTGAGTTGATTCTATGATTATTGATTTGAAGATTTGAGGATGTGTCAATTTGAAGATTGATATTCTATTTCATTTTCAACTCCTCAGATTTTCACATTTTCCAATTTTACTCGTGATGTTCTTCGTGTGACTCCATCGCCATACCGAAGTACATAGCTGACAACAGGGTAAATACATACGCCTGGATAAAGGCTACCAGTAATTCGATCAAAGCCATAAAGACCGTAAATGCAACCGACACAACCGACACCCCGTAACCGGCAAAAATATTCTTTTCTCCGAAAACGAAAATCAGACAGTAGAATGCCAACGCCACGATGTGCCCCGCAGTTATGTTGGCGAAAAGTCGGATCATCAATACGAACGGCTTGATAAAGAGTCCCATGATTTCGATGACTGGCATCAACGGTATCGGAAACTTCAACCACCAGGGGACACCGGGCATATTGACAATGTGCGTCCAGTAGGCTTTATTGGAACTAAACTGCGTGATAACGAAGGTAATAAGCGCCAACACCATGGTTATAGCGATATTACCGGTAAGGTTGGCTCCTCCCGGGAAAATAGGGATTAATCCCAGCAAGTTATTGAGAAAAATAAAGAAGAAGATCGTGAGCAGATAAGGCAGATACGTCATGTACTTACCCGGAATTGCCGCTTTGGCAACATCATCACGGACAAAGATAATGATCGGCTCTACCCAGCTTTGAATACCTTTGGGTGCACGGGCAAAGTTCTCTTTGTATCTCTTTGAGGCACTGAGGAAAATCACAAGCAGCAATACGATACTGATAAACAGAGACGTTACGTTTTTAGTAATCGAAATATCTACGGGACGCACCTCTGAGCCATCAGGTTGTATCTCAACTACTTTGCCTTCGTTTTTTCCTTCATGAGCAATCTTAAAGCCCTGATATGCCTCTTCTCCATGATGGAAATTACCTGACATAAAAGCATGTAATCCGGTCTGTTTGCTGTAAACGATAACAGGAAGTGGAATTGCTACGTGAGTTTCACCAATCGTAGTTATGTGCCACTCATAAGCATCATTGATGTGGTGAAAAATAAGTTTCTGAGGACTGAAACCACTGTGAGCTTCATTTTTGGATTCGGCTTGTTCGCCGGATGCTGAGAGTGAAAAAGTAGCCATTAGGGCAAAAAACAGCAGAAATAAAATTCGGGAAAATTTCATTACAAAATTGTGTTTCAAATTACGATTTCAAGATTATCACTTTCTGGTTTTGCAAAAAGCGAGCAACTGTACCACTTCAAAAAGTGTAAAGCAAAAATACAATACTAGGAAGGTCATTAAAAACTCACGCACTTTAACGTCAGCCAGTAACAAACACCCTACCAGAAAAGCAAGATATACAAACAGCTTTATGGTCGTGGATCCAATATACACCGATGAAAAACGCAAGGGATTTGCATCACACACTTTAAGGAGCCGGTGAAAACTGACAAAGGTTATAAGTGAAATGAGAATGAACTGAGTAGGAAATAGCGGAGTGTACCATTCTGGCTTAAAAACCAAGAAAAATGACACCGATACCCCTATTAATATTAGACAAAAGACAATAAGTCTAAGAATAAACTTTCTTCGAACTTGTGACATGGCGGCAAATGTAACAATTTAATATGAGTATCATACTGTTTTTGGAATTCTTAATAGTATGGTCACTTTTTAAATGAAGTACGGCTATTTTTTAAGCATCGTTTTGACCAGATAATAAAAACCAAAGCATGCCGTGATCAGCAAAAACAGTAAAGTAAAGAGCGGGAAAGAAAACTTCAACCATCTGTCCAGCTCTTTGCCGCCCCATCCTCCCAGTACTATAAGTGCAACGAGTTGAAGTATCAGGCTCGATATTGTTGCGTAAGAATTAAGGGCTTTTTTCCCTTTCTTCAATTTGTCTTCCCCGTTAGTCTTCCCCATTATCAATCAAATAAATGACGAATCTCTGCGGCTCTGATGATCAGATCGGCAATCTGGTCTGCATTGAGAGTCTGCGCATTAAATGAGAGATCATGTTCCAGTTTATCACTGGTTTTTCCTTTAAAATGATCCCGGAATGCCATACGTTGCTTATCTACCTGATCAATGTATTTCCGGGTTTCGATCAACGACATATTTTTGCGATGACTCAGCATCGCTGTACGCCAGGAGATCGGAGCTTCCAGTTGAACATGCAATGATTTCGGAATATCTCCGGCGATAATACCACTGGCACGTCCGACGATAACGACATTTCCTTTGACGGCAATATTACGAATCACTTCCCCGATTACCTTTTTAAACTTTGTGCCATGGGCATAATAGGAATCGGTAAAAGAGAGCACCAACTCTTCAGCAAAGTTTTTTTCGGTTTCGTCAAGAAGCATTTCCACCTTTTCGGGATGCATCTTCAACTCCTCGGATGCTACAGCCAGAATCTCCTTGCTGACATGCTTCCAGGGAACAAAAGTCTTTGATCCCGCATAGATCTTGTTTATCTTTTCGATCAATACCTCTGCAACATCGTTGGCGTTACAGCCGCATTGTCTGGAAATTGTAATGACCGGGCCCGGATGCGGCGGACTCATCAGAGGAGCTTTGCCTATACGCTCGTTCATGTATTTCAGCAATAGATTTTCCATAGTAAAGCTTTTTGAGAGAGTTAATAGTTCACGAATCAATCACTCGTCAGGCTAAAAAGCAACCATAAGCTCTTTCCGGCAAATGTAATCGAATAAAGATTTTTCATCCGTTTAAAAATCGACGAACTTCAGGAAACAGCCGATGAATCAAGCCTTCAATCTTCTAACAAACAGCCATTAAGTGTAGTTCTTATTTCTTAAGGATTTATTCAATGAATACACGATTGCTTACGAAACGGAAGGCAAATTCATGGTATTTCTGAATTCAATGTGCCGGCTCTATTAGCTAACATCTGAATTCAGAAATACCCTAAATCAATTTGCAACAAAATTGCTATACAGTTCTACATTTGAATCTTATTTGGTTTCTATCGAAAGCACACCCGCATTGAGTCCTTTTCCTTCTACTTTAAATACCATTTTACCTGATTTCTCAGACGCTTGTACCACAGCGGTCAGCATTCCCTTGAAAACGTGCATTTGCGGCAAATGGAATTGCTCCAGGCTTGTAGCATCGCCATTCGTTGCTGCGCGATATACTCCGGATCCGGTCACACTGAACTTCAGCAGATTATCTGCATCCGGACAAAAGTTTCCTTTTTCATCCACAACTTTTACGGTTACGAAAGCGAGGTCTTTTCCATCCGCAGACAACTGATTGCGGTCAGCGACCAACTCGATGTGGTGCGGCTTGCCTGCAGTGTGGACTTCTTCTGTGGCAACCGCTTTTCCGGCTTCATCATACGCAACCACTTTGAGGGTACCGGGTTCGTACTTTACATCTTTCCACATCAGGCGGTAACGGGTCTGGTTGTTTTCTTTCGATTTCACCTGTTTGCCCATGCTTTTGCCATTTACAAACAACTCGGCAGATGGATAGTTGGTGTAGCAGAATACCGGCGTAACCTGTCCCTCGCGACCCGTCCAGGTCCAGTGAGGCAGGATGTGAATCGTATTCGCAGAGGTATTCCAACGGCTGCGGTAGAGGTAAAAGCGGTCTTTGGGCAATCCGGCCAAATCGCAAATGCCGAAGTAAGAGCTGTGCGAAGGCCAGTATTCATCGTAAGGAGTCGGCTCGCCGAGGTAGTCGAATCCGGTCCAGACGAATTCACCGATAACATAATTCAGGTCATCCTGTTTAACGAATTCATCATCGGGAACCTGCGACCAGTTGCAGGCTTCGAAGTCATACGAAGAGCACTGGTTGTCGGGATACTGTTTGTCTTTACCAAACTCTACCGGGAATTTATATACACCGCGCGAACTCACCGTCGATGCTGTCTCCGAACCCAGAAGCATTCCCTGTGGCAACACTTTAGCTGCTTCCTCATAACGACCCGGCTTGTAGTTAAAGCCCGGAATATCCAACAGGGCGGCAAAGTTATTTTTCAACGCGTTATCCAGACGGTCCATACCTGCCGTAACGGGACGTGTAGGGTCTTCGCGGTGACAGATATCCTGCAGGTATTTCAACACCTTATTTCCTCCGGCTACACTTTGTTCGCCGATTTCATTCCCGATACTCCACATCACGATGGATGGGTGATTGCGGTCGCGGTGAATCATCGTCACCATATCTTTCTCCGCCCAGTCGTTGAAAAGCGTCTGGTAGCCATTTTCCACCTTCGGACTTTTCCAGGTATCGAAAGATTCGTCCATCACCAGGAAGCCCATCTCGTCGCAAAGGTCGAGCAATTCAGGTGCAGGAGGATTGTGCGAAGTACGGATGGCGTCGCATCCCATGTCTTTAAGGATGGTGAGCTGACGGCGGAGGGCGGCTTTGTTAATCGCTGTTCCCAAAGGCCCTAAGTCGTGGTGCAGACAAACGCCTTTGAACTTGCGGATTTTCCCATTCAATGAAAAGCCTTTCATCGACTCGTATTTAATCTCGCGGATACCGAAACGGGTGGAATAGCTGTCTTTCAACACATCGTTCTGATAGACTTTGGTCACAGCCGTGTAAAGCGACGGCGTTTCGGGCGACCAGAGAGAAGGACGGGTTACAATCAAAGATTGCTCCAGGGTTCCTTCGTCGTATCGGCTCATTCCCCGAACTGATTTTGCTACGGATTCCCCTTTGGCATCGAGGATTTCGGTTTCGATTTTCAGGTCGTTGATGGATGCGGTGGTTTCAATCTGAGTCTTGATATTCACTTTGGCAAATTCAGAGGAGACCTTTGGAGTGGTGATGTAGGTTCCCCATACCGGAATGTGGGTCTCGTCAGAAACAATCAGATGCACATTGCGGTAAAGACCCGCCCCGGGATACCAGCGTGACTGCCTTTCCTTATTTTCCAAACGAACGGCCAGGATATTCTCGCCCGATGATTTGAGGAACGGGGTGATGTCGAAATGGAACGAGCTGTACCCGTAAGGCCAGCGACCGACCTCTTTACCATTAATATATACCTGCGCATTGCTCATAGCGCCGTCGAAAAGCAGCGTCACTTTTTTGCCTGCACTGAATTCGGGCACGGAGAATTTCAGGCGGTACCACCCTACCCCGATAAAGGGCAGCGAACCGGTACGACCGGTTTTCATGGTCTCTTTGTTCTCGTTGTTTTGCACGATTTTGGAGCTGTAGGCATCGATGCTTTTGGCAAACGGCCCGTAGATGGCCCAATCGTGGGGCACGGATACTGACTGCCATTTCGCATCATTGAACGACGGG
Organism: Parabacteroides sp. FAFU027; assembly: GCF_022808675.1. NCBI lineage: Bacteria > Pseudomonadati > Bacteroidota > Bacteroidia > Bacteroidales > Tannerellaceae > Parabacteroides > Parabacteroides sp. FAFU027. Next base: position 69,533 of record NZ_JAKZKV010000004.1, on the reverse strand, counting down.
GTCATGGCGCTGGCGACATCCCCTTTGGTGAACTTCCAGTTCTTCTCCAGAGTGTATTCCTTGCGGACGGATTCTCCGGCAAAGATGGAAAAAGGAAGCATTAAAAACAGTAGTGAGTAGTGTGTGATTTTTCTCATTGCTGATCAGATTAATTATTCGGTGGCCAAAAATAACGCTTTCCTTTCTGATTTTCACTGTATTTTATGATGGGAAAATGAAATAGGTGGAAACATAATCTCTACAACGTATAATTCACAATGAGCAATCAGATTCGCACAATGGATAATTTGGGTTGCACAATGGCAGATACCACTCACTCAATGACTGATCAGGGTAACACAATGGCAAATTTGATTCACACAATGCTCTAAATAACCGAACAATGGCTCGTTCTGCAATTCAGGGGGTGACTCAGAGTCACCCCCTGAATATAAATGGAGCTCTTTATACAAAAATCGGGGTGACCAAAGCCACCCAGACAAAGATTTTCATTCGTTGCGTCTGATAAGCCCGATTTTACTGCTATCAGTTACTGTAACTTCAGGGTATAAATCATCTTTTGTATTAGCTATTCTATCAATACCTGACGAAAAGAGGTTGTATTTATCACCCTCAACAAAGTAATTAAAGGTTGAATTCTTATTTTTCTCAGTCATTAATGGATCATAGATTTCATAACTATCCAACAATTCAAGCTTCTGAGGATATTTACCATGCTGAAGTTTATAGAATTCGATCTCTTTAACCAGAGAGTTTAGAGAAGATTGAGCTAACTCAGCTTTTTGTCTGTCCATATCTTTTGTATTCCAGATTCCCGGTACTAAAAAAACATACAGCACAATTGTAAATACAATGCCCAATACACCAATCATAGTAAACCATTTGTCTTTATATTTTGTAATTCCCAAAACGACAAATAGGATTCCGATAAATGCGCCTATCAAAGGAATGATACATGAAATCCCTAAAATATAGGGAGGTCTTTGTTTTGTTGCATCATTAGGCAATTTCATAGACCCTCTTACTTTTATAATTTCACTTTGAGCGACTCCAAGAAAATTTATCAAGTCGGATTCAGATGGGAATGCTTTGACAGGAATCAAATAAAATCTTTTATCGGCAAGAGTCAGAGAAACATATTCCCCATTTGATTCGGCAGAGACCAAACTTTCCCATCGCATAGTTTCGTTGCGGGTCGCCGTTTCAAAAGAAATTCCCTCATCCGAAATCCACAGTCTTTTTCTTTCCAAATATCTAGGGTCTTTTAAAATTGCTTTATTTATCCTGTAAACAGAAATCAGATAGGGGGTAAAATAGAAAAAACCGATATAAAGGACTTCAGCTAAAATTGCGGTAGAGATGAATCTGGTCCAGTCAAACGACTGCCCGGCAAAGGAGTAACCAATTACTAAAGGGAAAACGAATGCTACTGCGATTCGTTTACGCAGTTCATTCGTGTAATGTAGCCTGTAAAAGGACTTGTAATCTGAAAGAGCGTTTTGAAATTGGATTTCCATAGTTGGTTTTAAGATTATGTCAGCTTAAATTCGATATTTAGGCTTCGGAACAAATTAACTGTTTTAGCCACTTCTGCAAAGCTAATAAAAGTCTTAAAACAAATCGGGGTGACCCAAGCCACCCCGACAATATTTTCACAAAATAAAACTCTTACTTCACCACCGACAACTTAAACGAATAGTCGTATTTCTTGCCGAAGTAGCGGTATTGGTCGAAAGGCTGGGCGCCCCATGAGTTCAGACCGCCCACACCGCGCTGGAAAAGGTCAACCGCCAGCGTCACATCACGGCGTGGATTCATATCGTTGATGTGCTGCTGTTTCTTGGTCACGCCCGGGTCGAAATCTTCGGGACGGAAGTTGAGCGCACTGGTGCATATCGGTTGCAGACCATCCACGCGCAGACCGAACCCTTTGTCGTTGGTGAGCGTCAGCCAGCGCACATTGGTCTTGTAGCCGTTTTCCTGCGGACGCACATACGGCGTATATTGGTCTTTCACCTTGCTTTCGTAGATGCCCACGAAGCTCGAACGCTTGCGGTCCACGTAGTTTTCCCACGGGCCGCGGCCATACCAGGTGAAGTTTTCATACTCCTCCGGCAGGGTAAAGAGCATCCCGAAGCGGGGTAATTCAGGCAGGTTACTGTTTTCGGTCGCATATTGCAATGCACAGGTGAGCGCACCGGTCGCATCCATCGAATAGGTCATCGTGATGTCACACTGGGCATCGCGTGAGAAGTAGAGGTACTTCACCACCCCGTGAACAGAGTCGGTTTCGACTTTCTTCAGTTCGATGTTTTGTCCCGCCATGCGCCAGATGTTCAGGCGGCGTTGAGCTCCTTCACCGAAATCGTTATCGGTCGGGGCACGCCAGAAGTTGACCTCCGGAGAACCGCCACCAATCAGGTTGTTGCCTTTGTAAGAGTAGGCGTACAATCCTTTAGCCCAACTGTTATCATCAAATTCAGCGGTGTAATCACCCAAGGTCAGCGTGACGTGATTTTTATCTTTAGTCAAATGCGGCAATGAATCAGTCGCAACTTTCACCGGAGCGAAATATTGGTTTTGGTCAAATGCAAACTCTTCGCGGATCAGTTCGAAATCTGCCGGAATCATATCGTTAGCCGCCTTCGTATAACCGAATATTTGCAGGAAATACTCTTCACCGGATTTCGGTTTTACCGTCGGGAATTTCAGTGCAACATCCTTTGATGCTTCGGGAGCAAGGTCAAGATCGAATCTGCCTTCAGCTACCTTTTTGCCGTTCTTCATCAGGTTCCATTTGAAATAATAGAGACTCTTCAGGTTGACGAAACGGAAGTCGTTGGTCGCTGTGATGATGCCTTTATTCAAATCTTTTGCCTTGAACAGCACATTCTGATAGACCTTTTTCACCTCGTAACAATGCGGATGCAGGGTCCGGTCTGGAGCAACCAATCCGTTGCAGCAGAAGTTTTCGCTGTGGTAGTATTTATTGCCTACTCCGAAATCACCACCATACGCCCAGTACTGGCGGCCATTCTCATCCGTGCGCAGGAAGCCCTGGTCCACCCAGTCCCAGATGCAGCCGCCCTGAAAATGTTTGCTGGTACGAATCAGATCCCAGTATTCCTGGAAGTTCCCTTCGCTGTTACCCATCGCGTGGGCGTATTCGCACATGATGTAAGGACGGTCAAGGGTCGGATTGGCTGCATCTTTCTGCATCGACTTAATGCCCGGGTACATCGGGCAAATGATATCGGTGTTGCTGTCGCGGTGCGCCTGTTCAAACTGTACCGGACGACTTTTATCCCGCTCCTTCAACCATTTGTAGGTCCGTTTGAATGCCTCCCCGTTGTACGACTCGTTACCCAATGACCATTCGATAACCGAAGGATGGTTTTTATCGCGCTCCAACAGGCGGATGGTGCGGTCGAGGTGAGCGGCAAACCACTCGGGCTTGGCGGTAATGGAACGGTCGTTGTAACCCATCCCGTGCGATTCGATATTCGCTTCGTCAATCAGGTAAAGGCCGTACTGGTCGCACAGTTTGTACCACAACGTCGGCTGCGGGTAGTGGCTGTTGCGGACCGTATTGATGTTAAGCCGCTTCATCAGGCGGATATCGTTGAGCATAATCTCCGGCGTGATGTTGTGACCAGTCAGCTGATTGTGCTCGTGCATATTCACCCCTTTCACCAGGATGCGTTTGCCGTTGACCAACAGTTGACCGTCCTTGATTTCCACCTTGCGGAAGCCGATGCGGTTAGAGGTGATCTCTATCGCTTTTCCGTTTTCATCTTTCAGGGTAATCAAAAGCGTATAAAGGTTTGGTGTTTCAGCTGTCCAGAGTTTGGGGGCATTTACCGGAGTGGAAATGACCGGAGTGGCTTTGCCATCGGAAGGGATGGTGACGTTGGTTGTCTTTTGCAGCACCGTCTTATTGGCACTGTCGATCAATTTGATTTCGAGCGAACGGGCGGCTGAACTTTTAGCATAATTGCGCAGGATAAAGTCGATGCTGAGTTCCGCATTTTTGTATTGTTTATCTAAATCGGTATGGACGAAGAAATCCTGGATGCGGGTCGGTGCTGTGCTGTATAGATAGATACTACGCTCAAATCCCGATATGCGCCAGAAGTCCTGGTCTTCCATATAGGAACCGTCGGTAAAGCGGTACACTTCACAGGCAATCGTATTCTTGCCTTTGCGCACATACGGGGTGATGTCAAATTCCACCGGACTTTTACCTCCTTCGTTGTAGCCGACTTTCTGTCCGTTTATCCAGACATACATGCCGGCAGTTCCGGCTTCAAAGTGCAGAAAAATGCGGCGACCATCCCAACTTTCAGGAAGCGTCAGGTCACGACGGTAGGAACCCACGGGATTATCATTGTGCGGGATGTGCGGCGGATTGACAGGGAAGGTGTATCCGGCACTGATGTAAAGCGGTGAACCGTATCCCTGCAACTCCCAGTTGCAGGGCACATTGATCTCCTTCCACGCCGAGACATCGTAACTCTCCTTGTAAAAATCAACCGGACGGAGGTCGGGATAGGCTACAAAGTTGAACTTCCACTTGCCGTCAAGCGACAGGTAGTAAGGCGATTTGGCTGCTTCGTCAGTCATGGCGAGCGACTCGGAGTTGTACGGCATGGCCGTCACGCGGGTCGGTTCGTTGCCGACAGCAAACACCTCCGGATTCTCCCAATCCGGCGTTTGAGCCAATGCTCCCGCGGCCAGCAACGAGAGCATCGTGGTCAGAAAAATGTTTCTCATCTGATTGTATTGTATAGAGTTATCTTCGAATAAAATGCTGCTTTCCGGCTAAGTTCCGAAAATTATCCGGAATTCTCCGTCACTAATTATCACACGGATTAAGATTGAATTAATAGTACTCCTTTTTGACTATTTTACGATGGATCTGAGCTTTATTTACCCTCTCATTAAACCATTTTCCCAAAACGAGGTCTTAAAAGCTGTCCTGTTTTTTGTAACGGACAATCTTTTGTCAAAAACAGAATGTAATCCATCAAAGAGCCAAACTTTGAAAAGACCAAACAAGTTATATTTGCCATAAATAAATACTGACACATGAAATCACGACTTCTCAGAAGCAGAATCGGCCTTCTGTTTACAATCCTTCTTTTGACGATGACGGCCTTTGGTGCCGAATTACCCAGAAGACAGATGGAATATCTCGACCGCGGACTGGTGGCTGTAAAAACCGATTCCGGGGTCTTCCTGAGCTGGAGAATATCCGGTGACGAAGATCTTACAACCAAGTTCAACATTTATCGGGATGAGAATATTCTCTTAAATAAAACCCCTCTTCACGGAGCTACCAACTTTACGGATAAGGATGGTACGGTTAACAGCCGTTATACCGTTAAGGCGGTGGTCAACGGCTCAGAAACCGGGGCCTCACAGACCGTGAATCCCTGGCCTCAATTCTACAAAACCATTCAGATGAAACGTCCCGAAGGAGGAACAACGCCGGACGGACGCAATTATGTCTATTACCCTGGCGATTGCAGTATCGGTGATTTGGATGGTGACGGGGAATATGAAATTGTGGTCAAGTGGGACCCCTCCAATGCTCATGACAATTCACACACCGGATTTACCGGTAATGTTTACTTCGATGCTTACAAGCAGAACGGCAAACAACTCTGGCGCATTGATCTGGGCAGGAATATCCGTGCCGGAGCCCACTATACACAGTTTATGGTCTACGACTTTGACGGGGACGGATGCGCTGAGGTCGTTTGCAAAACAGCGCCCGGCACTATCGATGGAACAGGTGCAAATGTTTTGCTGAACAATGACGATCCCAAAGCCGATTACCGGGAAATGACGTCCAATCCCGAGGCTAAAACCAGAATGGGGTACATCCTCAAGGGTCCGGAGTACCTCACTGTGTTTAGCGGGGATAAAGGTAAAAATATTGCCACCGTTCCCTTTGAAGTGTCGCGCGGCTCATCGGAAATCTGGGGCGACTTATACGGTAACCGTGTGGACCGCTTCCTAGGCTGTGTGGCTTATCTGGATGGCGTGCATCCCAGCATCGTGATGGGACGGGGATATTATACCCGACTGACGCTTTCGGCCTGGGACTTCCGAGACGGGAAACTGACCAAACGCTGGATATATGATTCAGGCACCACCAGAGGAAAAGGAGCGTACGGTCAAGGCAACCACAACCTGAGCGTTGCCGATGTGGATAACGATGGTAAGGATGAAGTGATTTACGGAGCGTCTGCTTTTGATGATAACGGTAAAATGCTGTACAGCACCGGACTGGGACACGGCGATGCCATGCACCTTTCAGATCTGGATCCGGATCACCCCGGACTCGAAGTGTGGGAAGTACACGAGGAGCACCAGTCTCCTTACGGCTACGAACTCCACGATGCCCAAACGGGTAAAATTCTCTGGGGTGGATTTACCGGAAATGACAACGGACGCGGCCTGTCTGCCGATATTGACCCCAAACACCGCGGATTTGAGATGTGGAGTATCGCTGACGAAGGCGTTTTTGACTGTAAAGGGAAAAAAATTTCCGACCACAGACCCTCCATCAACTTCCGCATTTACTGGGATGGTGACCTGCAGGATGAATTGCTCGACGGCACCAAACTGGATAAATGGACCGGCGACGGCACAACCCGCCTGGTTAACTTCCGGGATTACGGGGCACGCTCCATCAACGGTACGAAGAATGATCCCAATATCAGCGCCGATATCCTGGGCGACTGGCGCGAAGAGGTGGTCCTCACCAACAGTGCCGACCCAAGCCAACTGATGATTTTCACCACTACCACTCCGACCGATTACCGCATCTATACCCTGATGCACGACCCGGTCTATCGCCTCGGTGTAGCCTGGCAAAATACAGCATACAACCAACCTCCTCATCTCGGCTTCTACATGGGTGACGGAACCGGCAACTTGCCCAAACCCCGTATCTACACGGTAAAAAAGAAGGCTCCGGCTTCATCGAAATGTTTTCTCGATAAAAAATAAACCGACTAATTGGAAGGGCGTGCCCCAAAAGGCCAAACCTAACAGGTTTTGAAAACCTGTTAGGTTTTTGACGCCCGATTATTTATAAGAATGATGCTGTTCTTGAATAATCCGCCGCTCTCGCATTTATGCATGCCTCCCATGCATTTCCGGGTGACTCCCACGCATTTCTGACCGCCTCCCTCGCATTTCTGAGTGACTCTCGTGCATTTCTGGATGGCGCTCTCGCATTTCTGTATACCGCCGAAGCATTTCCGGGTGCCTCTCACCCATTTCTGCCTGACTCTTTCGCATTTCCGGACGTCGCTCTCGCATTTCTGCGCGACTCTCTTGCATTTCTCCGTCATTATCCTGTCAAAATGAGCCTAAATCTCATCAATATCTAATTTTGGAAATGGCATTAAACACAAAACGTTAAATTTGCGTTTACAATTACGTTACTCAAAACCAAACAAAAAATCATTATTGACACATGAAAAAGACCATTCTCTCTCTGATGATGATGGGCTCGCTCGCGCTTTCGGCGCAAAACACGCCTACCCAAATCACCATCCACGCCGACCAGGCGAAGAACAAAATTCCGAAAGAAATCTACGGACAGTTTGCCGAACACCTCGGAACCTGCATCTATGGAGGTATCTGGGTGGGTGAGAAATCGAACATCCCCAATATCAAGGGCTACCGTACCGATGTATTCAATGCACTGAAAGATCTTCAGGTTCCGGTAATGCGTTGGCCGGGAGGCTGCTTTGCCGACGAATACCACTGGATGGACGGTATCGGACCGAAAGAGAAACGCCCCAAAATGGTCAATAACAACTGGGGCGGCGTGGTCGAAGACAACAGCTTCGGTACAAATGAGTTCCTCAACCTCTGTGAAATGCTGGGCTGTGAACCTTATATCAGCGGAAACGTGGGTAGCGGTACGGTCGAAGAACTGGCCAAATGGGTGGAATATATGACCTCCGACGGTGACAGCCCGATGGCTAATCTCCGCCGCCAAAACGGACGTGAAAAACCGTGGCACGTAAAATACCTCGGTGTGGGTAACGAAAGCTGGGGCTGCGGCGGTAGCATGAAGCCGGACTACTACTCTGATCTTTATCGTCGTTACTCCACTTACTGTCGCGAATTCGACGGCAACAAACTATTCAAGATTGCAAGTGGTGCCAGCGACTACGACTACAACTGGACTAAGACGCTGATGAAAAATGCAGCCGGACACATGAATGGGATTTCTCTCCACTATTATACCTGCAAAGGGTGGAGCGGAAGCAAGGGCTCTGCTACTAAGTTCAGCAGGGATGAGTACCTGTGGACCCTGGCAAAAAGTCTTGAAATCGAAGAGGTCGTAAAAAAACACATCTCCATCATGGATAGTATTGATCCAAAGAAACGTGTCGGCTTGTTGGTGGACGAATGGGGTACCTGGTGGGACCAGGAGCCGGGCTCACATCCGGGATTCCTTTACCAGCAAAACACCATGCGCGATGCTTTCGTGGCTGCATTGACCCTCAACATTTTCAACAAATACACCGAACGGGTGAAAATGACGAACATCGCCCAGGTGGTGAATGTGCTACAGGCAATGATTCTGACCGATGGTCCCAAGATGGTATTGACACCGACATATCATGTATTCAAAATGTACAAAGGACACATGAATGCAACCAATCTGCCTTTGGATATTCAGTGTGGAGAGTTGACATATAACGACAAGAAAATCCCTGCGGTCAGCGCTTCGGCTTCAAAAAATGACCAGGGTGGCATCCTGATTACGCTGGCTAACGTTGACCCGGACAGAGAGCAAAGAGTAGAAATTGCTCTTGACGGATTGAAGTCTGCAAAAATTAACGGCACTATCCTTGCTGGTAAAGGAATTGATTCCTACAATACCTTTGACAAACCAAACGAAGTGGTTCCTGCTGTTTTCAAAGGTGCTAAAATCACCAAAACCGGCATTTCGGTAATACTTCCGGCGAAGTCAGTTGTGGCGCTGGAACTGTAAGAACACCTATTCATCCAATGACTTGAAGTCATCGGATGAACAAGAAACAAACGAAGCCTTACTCCATTTACGGAATAAGGCTTCGTTTGTTATAATGGATTGCAGTTACTTAAACTTGCCCAGCAACTCCTTCACCGCATCTTTGTGAACGGCAAAGTCCATCATCTTCAACTTCACATAATCTTCACTAAAGAAGTAGTAGCCAAACTCTGGTGCCTTTGGATCATTGTTTTTGGAGCCTGCTCCGGAATCTTTCACCAGATACCAGTCTTTACCATCGCCATTGTAGTTTTCCACATAACCGACCAGGTGCATGCCGTGGTCATCGGTAGTCGTTTTATTGGAGAAACGAAACTGGCGGGCATCGTCATTGATGTAAGCCGATGGAATATCAAAATCGGGAATTTTGGCACATTGCGTGTCACGGGAAAATCCGGCTTCAGACACATCGCCGCCAATTGCCACTGTGTATCCATTCCGGATTGCTTGTTTCAATGCCTTCATGAAATCATCCAGCGGAACATTGTAATAATCCCGGTTGTGCCACCAGTTGTCAGGAACATCGTATTCCACTTTCTGCAAGAATGGCTTTTCCTTATACGAAAGAATATCCACATAATCCTCCGGATTAAACTTCAGGTAATTTTTCATGTAGCTCATTGGAGTATATTCTTTTCCATCCACCTTAAACTTTGCTGGTGGCTCTCCCATGTAATGTTTCAAAATATCCCGGATTGTGGCAATCACCGCCTCTTCATTCCAGGCATTATTCTGCTTTACGCTTTCGAGGTAAGACTTCATCTCCTTCACCATTGCCGCGTGGGAATAATATTTCCGGCCATTCAATAAACCTTTGTATTCCGTCTCCGGCATCATCCCGTACTCTTTTGCCAAACGGGACAAGGCATTTGCTTCTGATCCCTCATCAAATAATGATTTCCCCCTTTCCTGCACAAACCGGCGTGCTTTTCCTACATATTCCCAATAAGCGAAATACATTTCAGAAAGCTTCACCTGCTTTTTCTGCATCCGGTAGATTTCAGACTCGTAAAATGATGAGGTGCTAAAGTCCCAACATGTCCCCGCATTCCCCTGCGAAATCGGCGGATTTGCCCACTGACGTTTGTACAAATCAACCTTATTCGGCAATTTCAGGCCGGATTGATCCATAATAAACTTCATTTTGGGAGGTTCCTGACTAAGGGAATCATCCACATGACGTTGGTCTTTCAACACAACGCTGTCGTAAAATCCCCCCTTGGGTACTTCAATCAGCTTACCCTTGTCTTTGTTTTGTGCTAAAGCGCACGCCCCCGCGCCAATAATCATCAGTGCCGAAAGCATACAAGCTCTGTTCATACTATTCATCATAATTTAAAATGGAAGATTTATGGGGTGCTTTCCGAAAAAGCCCTGGTTATTGATATCTTGAATTATTTATTGCAAATGGCTTCCACCTCGTCTATCGATTTCGGTTTTGATTTGCCTAACCTTACGGCTCCGTTTTCGGTCATCAGGAAATCCTCTTCGTTACGGATACCTCCGAAGTGACGGAACTTTTCCACTTTAGTCCAGTTGATAAAGTCGTTAAAACGACCTTCCGCTCTCCATTTATCCATCAACTCAGGGATAAAATAGATGCCCGGCTCGATGGTAAAGACATGCCCCGGTTTCATCGGTTTGGCCAGGCGCAAAGATTTCAGACCGAATTGTGTACTTTTCGCCTCGCCATCGTAACCGACCCACACTTCGCCAAGATTCTCCATATCGTGAACATCGAGCCCCATCATGTGTCCCGTTCCGCAGGGGAAAAAGAGTGCATGGGCCCCTGCCGCAACCGCTTCCTCCACATTCCCTTTCATGAGACCGATCGATTTCATGCTTTCGGCAATGGAACGACAGGCCGCCCAATGGGCTTCGCGGAAAGGTACACCCGGAGCCAGTGCATCAATCGCCGCCTGGTGAGCTGCAAGACTCATGGCGTAGATCTCCTTCTGTATTGAGGTAAACGCCCCATCCACCGGAAATGTACTCGATAAATCGCCGGAATAATGCAAAGAAGTTTCGGCTCCGGCATCCAACAGCAACAAATCGCCGCTTTTCAACTCGTTTCCGTGGTAGTGATTGTGCAACGTCTGGCCATTGATGGTCGCGATGATGGGAAATGAAATTTCGCCATTGGCAGCAAGTGCAATTTCGTGTACCCGTGCAGCTACCAGAGCCTCGGTCATATCCGGACGGGACAGCTGCATTGCCGCCACGTGCATATCGACGGAAAGATTGACTGCTTTTTCGATTTCCGCAATTTCCTCTGCCGATTTAATTTCCCGCTGACTGACCACTGCCCGAACCAAAGAAACGGAGAATTGATCCTTTACCTTTTCCGGAGAAATTCCCAACCACGCTGTCAATTTAAGTAAATGTTCCGGTCGATATATAGACAGGAAGTGGACTTTCCGCTTGGACTTCAGTGTTTCAGCAACGGTTTTTTCGATTTGGGCAAATGGCTTAGTTTCAACAACACCAGCCTGAGAAGCCCGTTCGGCAATGGTCGGTTGCGGTCCCATCCACACGATATCGTCGATGCTATAATCATTTCCGAAAATGATTTCCCGTTGGTTTTCCACATCAATCACCGCCGCCAATCCGGGAAAATCAATCCCGAAATAGTAGAGAAATGTGCTGTCCTGCCGGAAATGATAGCAGTTATCGGCATAGTTCATCGGGCTTTCGTCGTTGCCCAAAAGCAGGATCAGGCCTGACCCGACCTTATCGCAAAGCGTCTTGCGCCGTTGGATGTATATTTCTTTGTCAAACATAATTCTATTTCTTTACCACAGAGTAAAATCCGCTGCAGTTCTCTGTGATATTATTAACCATTCAGCGTTGAAAACATGCGTCCCAACCTTGGGAAAGTCTGCCCGGAAGTCAGGCAAGCCGTCCCAAGGTTGGGAATCTTTCCCCAAGCCTGTGGCAAGGTTTCCCAACTTTGGGATTCTTTGCCTACGACTCAGGCAGGCTTTCCCAACATTGGGAACGTTGTTTTTTAGCTCAGGGAGACTTTCCCAAGGTTGGGAACCTTTCCCGAGGGCTCGTTGGGACTTTCCCAACCTTGGGACGGGGATTGATTCCACCTTTTCCAAAGTTCGAAACGTTGGGAAAGGTAGTGCAAATCATAGTCCTTCGTGCTCAGTCCGGTTGATGATTTCGTTTTGCAAATCGAGTCCGAGGTCGTTGAAGTAATCGCTGTAGCCCGCCACGCGCACAATCAGGTTGCGGTATTTCTCCGGATGCTTCTGGGCATCGCGCAGGGTAGCGGCATTCACCACATTAAACTGAATATGGTGACCGTCCATCCGGAAATAGCTTCGCACCAGACTGGAGACTTTTCGGATAGCCGTTTCACCTTCAAAAAAGCCCGGGGTGAATTTCTGGTTGAGCAATGTACCGCCTGTGCGCAGATGGTCAATCTTGGCCGCGGATTTTACCACGGATGTCGGGCCGTTTTTGTCAGCACCCTGCACCGGTGAGATTCCTTCCGAAACCGGGACTCCGCTACGGCGCCCATCGGCACTGGCATGCATCACGCTACCGAAATAGACGTGACAGGTGGTCGGCAGCAAATTGATGCGGTATGCCGCCCCGCGCGGACTGGTATGCCCGTTTACCGCATCGTGGTAAATGTTGAAAACATCCACCAGTTGGTCATCGGCCGCATCGTCGTCGTTGCCGTATTTCGGTGTTTTATAAAGCAGTTTGTACAACCATTCGTCGGCACCGGAAAAGTCATTCTCCAGCATATCGACCATATCATTCAGGGAAATGGCATGTTCTTCGAAGACATGTTTCTTCAATGCAGTCAGCGCATCGGTAATAGTTCCCATGCCCACCCCCTGGATGTAGTTGGTGTTGTAGCGCGAACCACCGATGATGTAATCCATGCCTTTGGCCACACAGTCGTCGATAATCAGCGAAAGGAACGGCGTCGGGATATGAGTCATGAATATCTTCTCGATGGTGTTGTTGCCAATGATTTTGATTCGGAGGAAATGCTCCACCTGAGCTTTGAAAGCGGCCAGTAAGTCAGCATACGTTTTGAACGCTTCCGGCTTGCCTGTGTGGAGGCCGATTTGTTTGCCAGTGCGGGTATCTAAGCCGTCATGCAGTATCAATTCCAGAATCTTCGGCAGGTTAAAATATCCGCACAGGATGTAACTTTCCGTACCAAAAGCGCCGCTCTCCACGCATCCACTGGCGCCACCGTTGCGGGCATCTTCCACGCTTTTACCCTGTGCCGTAAGTTCCTTGACAATGGCATCGGTGTTAAATATTGAAGGCTGACCAAATCCGGTCTTGGTAATTTTCACCGCACGGTCGATAAAGCTGTCCGGATTCAGGCGGCTTAACTGCACCATAGAACTGGGTTGCAACAAACGCATCTCCTCAATCACATCAAGCAGGATAAATGACATTTCGTTGACTGCATCGGTACCGTCCGGTTTCAGACCGCCGAGGTTTATCAGGGCAAAATCGGTATAGGTGTTGCTTTCCAACGCTGTAATACCCACTTTGGGAGGAGCGGGATGGTTATTGAATTTCACCCAGAAGGACTCAAGCAGTTCAACCGCCTGGTAACGGGTTAATGTTCCTGCCTCCGTCTCTTTTTGGTAAAACGGATAGAGGTGCTGATCAAGTCGTCCGGGATTGAAGGAGTCCCACGGATTGAGTTCCGTCACCACTCCGAGATGCACAAACCAATAATGCTGCAACACTTCGTGGAACGTCTGCGGAGCATGAGCCGGTACACGGCGGCAAACGCATGCCATCTCAATCAGTTCCGCTTTTCGTGCTTCATCCTTTTCAGCTTTCGCCAGCTCTTCCAGCTTATCGGCATGACGATTGGCAAACATCATGATGGCATTGGCCACAATCTTCATCCCCTTCAGCTCTTCCATTTTGTCAAATGCCTGCGGGTCATTCACCCAATCGAGCGAAGCCATACTCTCTTCAATGTCGGCAATAATATCTATCATCCCCTTTTGGAAAATCTTATAGCCGGCCACCGTATGCCCCGGAGCGCGTTGCTCCATAAATTCGGTAAAGATACCGGATTCGTACGCATCGTGCCATTCGCCGGTCATCGCCTGCATGATGCGGTCGCGGTTCGATTTCCCTTTCCAGAAAGGAATAATGGTCTCTTCGAATGCTTTACGGGTTTCATCATCCACCCGAAACCAAACTTTTTCGCGGGTATTCAGAATATCCAGGTCCTGCAACGAATGAACCGTAATCTCCGGATAGGTGGGCGTTGCTTTAGGAGCAGGACCACGTTCGCCTACAATCAGCTCGAGGTCATTGATGCAGATGGTCTTATTGGCAAGGATGTATTCAAACGATTTGGCCCGTTGCACCGGGATAGAATCCCCGAATGCGATATGATTTTTGTAAAATTCAGTAATGAGAAGCCCTCTTTCTGCCGAAATAGAATTGATGGCATTGAGGCTTTGCTCGCGAAGTTTTTCTATTCTTGGTGTCATATTTTTTTATATTTTCAATTGCGTAGAGACGCGGCCTGCCACGTCTCTTAGATTTGCAACAAATCCGTATTATTTGTGTGCCAATTTACCCCCCGATTTTCACAGAAAACCCTGCCGATTCGAATCGTTCCCGCACGTCGGTCAATTCTCCTTTATTCAACGATTTCATCCCGTTGAATTCGTTCACCATTTTCATTCGGTCGTATTTATGTGAAGCCGTGTTGTGGTAAGGGAGAAGGTCAACTGCTTCCGGTTTAATAGCCAAAGCATTTAGAAAATCCAGCGTTTCATCGATATTCTTATCCGTAAAAGTAGCCCCTTCCACAAAAGGAATGCGGATTCTCACGTTGGCTCCAGATGCGAGTAGTCGTTGTAAATTGAATAAAATCAGTTGGTTAGAAACACCGGTGAATTGTTTGTGAGCCGTATCCTCCATCAGCTTCAAATCATAGAGGAACAAATCGGTGTATTGAGCGACCTTTTCCAATACCGTCCACGAAGCAAAACCAGAAGTATCGACTGCGGTATGGATTCCTTCGGCCTGACAAGCTTGTAGCATTTCAAGTAAAAACTCATGCTGCTGTAACGGTTCACCGCCCGAGAAAGTCACTCCACCACAGGACTCTTCCATAAAGATTCTCTCCTTGCGGATTTCAGCCATCAGTTCAGCTGCTGAGATTTCACGACCGATAGTCTCCTCTTCGGTAAAGGTTTTGTCCCCGATGCGAACCGTTTTGGGAAATGAGCAGATTTCTGCGCTCATGCTTTCAGGATTGTGACACCATCGGCATGACAACGGACAACCTTTCAAAAACACAGTGGTACGGATGCCGGGACCATCGTGTACGGCAAAGCGTTTGATATCGAAAATGATACCGTTCATATTCTATTGAAAAATGAAGATAATGAAGAATGAAAAAAATGAATCAGGGAAAGCACCTGTGACAGGTGCTTGGGAAGGTCGTCAACCAATAAAAACGACCAAAAGAGGAAAGAAAGGGCTAAATCATCCAGCACTCATACAAACCCTTTCCGGATTTGTGGAGCAGATTACCGAGGTATTTGGTTGAATAGCGCATAGTGTAAACTTGTATTGGATTGATTTACGGGCGCTAAGATAGATATTTTTCCTTAATAGAAAGAAACAAAATACCCCTCGCTTTCACGAAGGGCACTAACTTAAGTTTTTTTTGATAAGTCACCTACAGAGTGGCAATCACCCGTTGAAGTTTATCGGTTACCAATTGTGCGATTTCACCCAATGCCGGATTGGTAATTGCCATCATAGAAGCTATCGGATTGACAGCTGCAATCTCTATTTCTCCGGGCGCTTGTTCAATTACCAGCACATTACAAGGCAACATCGTCCCGATTTTATCCTCTGCTTGTAATGCTTTATATGCAAACGGTGGATTGCAAGCGCCCAAAATCGTATATTTCTTAAATTCTACATTCAGCTTCTCTTTCAGCTTATCGTGCATTTTAATTTCTGAAATCACTCCAAATCCTTCACTCTGCAGAGCTTCTGTTGTACGTCGGATGGCCTCGTCATACGATGTACTGACTGTTTTGCTGAAATAATAATCCATAGTTGTGTAAATTACTCCGTTGACATTAAAAGCTTTCAAACGACTATTTTGTTCGTTTTTTCGTCCTATCTTAACAGATAAAATACTACACGAATTATTTTGGGTAAATTCGCGTCACTAAAGTTCTAAAATTATGACCCCACGTATAGAAATCCTTCCCGAAAAAAAGCTGGTCGGTAAATCCATCCGAATGTCCATCGCAAATGACAAGACATTTGAGTTATGGTGTAGTTTTATGCCGCAAAGAAAAGAGATTGAGAACGTTACGACGAATGAGCTCTATTGCTTACAGGTTTATGATGCGTCGCTTGATTTTAACCAATTTACGCCAGAGACTGAATTTGTAAAATGGGCTGCGGTCGAAGTCTCTGATTTCAGTAATATTCCCGAAGATATGGAGGCGGTAACGCTTGAAGGCGGACTTTACGCTGTCTTTTTATATAAAGGCGATATTGCTTCATTCCCGCCATTTTTCAAATATATTTTCTTCGAATGGTTGCCAGCGTCGGAGTATGAGTTGGATAACAGCCGCCCGCATTTCGATTTGCTTGGAGAGAAATACAAGAACAACGACCCGGAATCGGAAGAGGAGATTTGGGTGCCGGTGAAAAAGAAATGAGGCTGCGTCCATTACAGACTACAGCCTCATTCGGATTTAAACTATGTAACTCAATATCTTTCTCTTCTCAATTCCCCACGGTAACGGCAAATCTCACCGTTTTGGGTAATTCCTTCGAGAATTACGTTATAATCATTGACTTTATCGGCGGTAAAGAAGCTGACTTTTACCATTCCGGTAGAGTCAGTTTTCACACCCGGATTCCAATATATTGTAGTGCGTAGATCGTCAGCTTTACTGTTTCTGACACTATCTACGTCGTATTTCGGCACATAAAACTCCATACGTTTCTGGAATCCCAACGGAGAGGAAACACCGATACTTGGAGAGGCTTCGGTTTTGCGTTCGTAGCCTTTTTTCAGGATAATGGAAATCACCCCGCTACCGCCATCCATTCCAAACATGGCTGTGGAAGCGCCTTTAAACACCGAGATGCTTTCGATATCCAGCGCTGTCAGGTAAGAAACCTGGTCTTTGTCAAACTGCTTTACGCCATCCAGATAATAAGTCGGTTCATTGGGACTGTTTCGTATTGATACATTTTCACCATTCACCTGCACACCGGGAACACTCACCAAAAGGTCAAAGATGGTCATCCCGGCTTGCTCTGCCAACCGCTCTCCCGAAAGGGTATAATCAGCCATACTGGTCGGCACATTGGGATATTGATCCACTGTCGATTTACGTTTACCCTCAACCGTTACTTCACCCAGATTGTAAACACGCATTCCGCCTTCCAGATAATATTTTTCCTTATTCACATCCAGGTATTCTGCCAATTGGGCTTTGATACGGGTCTGCATATCGGGGATAAATAGGTGCGCGGCAGGAAAACTTTCCTTATCGGGGATAATCTCGATGCCGGGTAATCCTTTTTTGCGGTTTGCCTTCAGGATAAAGCGTGTACTGTCAGGGAATTCTATTCCTTGTAGAAGATAGTTCCCGAGGCTGTCTGATTTGGTGAAATTCATCCCACGAATGGTTGGTGCAAAGACGAATATATCGGCATTTTTAGAAGGTTTTCCTATGAGATTAACTACTTTGCCACTCAGGGTTTGCCCTACTTCGATGTAGTATTCCGGCGTTTTAAATTTACCCTTCAGGATATCGGCTGTATTAAACCGTTTCCATCCCTGAGTCATCATCAGCAGATCAAGCGCTTCAGTAACCTGAGGTGTGTTGCCTGAAAAGTAGTAAGCCGGATCTTCGATATAACCTTTGATATCAGAAGATAAAAGTAACGAACTCAGGATATTGTCAGACAGGGTATCTAATGCGACAGTTTTATTGTCGGTTACGCTGATAGCGTAATTTCCGGCAGCAGAGTCGCCTTCTTTATTTAGCACCTTAAATGTAAGGTCGACCTTTTCCCGACGACCATACACCGGTTTATTGCTTGTCATAGAAACTTGTGGCATCAGATTATTTTTGCAAAAAGCAACCCGTTCACAAAGATGATTTTTCAAAGAATCGATGACTGAAAATGAAATAATCCCGTTCGGCAATTCTGCTGTATTAAACAAACCGGTAACAGATAGGCTATCCAGCTGACGCATTACCAGCACCTTTCCCCGGCAATGTACCAGCAGGTAAAGGGATTGTAGCGGCAGATTGGTCTGGTTAATAATCTGATAGACAATCTTACTGTGGTTTTGTCCCATCTGGATGGTTACTCCCTGAGAAACGGCACGTGGTAATTCAACTCGCTTTTCAAGTCCGCTTGCGGTTTTTACTTTGGCATAGTAAGTTTGTCCGGGTTCTGCCGAAAGCAACAATTTACCCATTCCTTTGTATGCCGAGGCAAATTCCACCTGTTCTTCATTCTTGCTGTTGTAAACCGTACCGCTCACCTCAACCGACAATCCATCCGAACCAATTGCCTTAAATGCTACGGATTGCGGAATATTTTCAATCAGGCTCCCGCCTTCCGGGAAAAACTGCACATCAAAATCCTGCGTAAATGGCGGGCAGAAAAAGGTTCGTTTGATTTTCAGAGAGGGATCATTGACCGAAATCTCCACACTCTTCTTTGCTGTAAGATTATCCAACGGGATAGCGACCGAGACCTTTCCCTCACCATTCGTCAACGACTGGAAACTCTTGCGGACATTGGGAGCGCTGGTCACTTTAGAGACAACGGTCTTTCCGGTAATCGGGTATTTGTTTTTGTTTTTAAATTGAATGGAAGCGATGACTTTTCCGTTTTGTGGCTGTGAATAGGAGATTGTGCAATTCACATCATCGTCAATGGTATTTCCGATGTAGATATTTTTTTTGGAGAAGAAATCCTCACCCGAACCACGCATTGCATTGGTATATGCCCTCAGCATATAATTGCCTTCGGGCATGGTAGCCGGCAGTTTGAAATAACCGGCAAAATCATTGGCTTTACGCACTTTGACCCGCTGGACTGCCGTATCGGATTTGCTCACCAGTTCCACATAAATATAGTTGCTCAGGGAAACCGGCTTGTGGTCAATTCCATCCACCAGAAATCCTTTGAACCAGATTTGCTCACCGGCGCTGTAATACGGTTTATCGGTTTGCAGGTAAATCTTTTCGGGATAGATTGCTTTGTTGTATCTGACAAAATCAGTCACTACCGAACGGACAAGAGGAGAGATTTTTTTCTGAGCCATCACAGAGGCTGTGAATACCAGCACAAACAGAAGAAAAGTTTTTGCTTTGTTCATTGTATTATCGTTGTGTGAGGTTAATCAATTTCAAGGCTTGCGGATGCAAAAGAACACATTCTGAAATTTGCATCACAATATATGAGCTTAAAATTGCCTATAAGTTTAATCAGTACCACCTTTTTACCAGATTATCTACCTAAATGAATCAAAATGATAACCTTCAGCAGGTTTCAGATGATTGTTGCTTATATTTGCAGAAACGATTTTCTTTAAGCATATCCCTAAAGCGACTGATAAATGTTACAATACAATCATTTCCAAATCGTCAGAATGACTCCGGATGAACTCCGGAACGATTGTTCTACCCTTGCCATCCGATATTCATTTTACGAAACCCCATTTGGCAAAATCGTAATTGCTGCTACTGAAAAAGGCATCTGCTATCTGGGGTTTGAATATAAAGAAGGGGATGTGGTGCAGGAGATGAAAAACCTTTATCCGGCAGCAACTTTTTCAGAAAAAAAGGACGATATGCAGGAGAAAGCATTGGCCTTTTTTGATGAAAAACAGACTCCTCCCGAACCAATTCCGCTACAGATCAAAGGCACCGCTTTCCAAATGCAGGTTTGGGAGGCATTACTCCACGTACCGATGGGTGAAGTCAGTAACTATGGGAATATCTCAATTCAAGTCGGGCATCCAAACGCATTTCGTGCGGTAGGAAGTGCGGTGGGTGACAATCCGGTTTCGTTGCTGATACCGTGTCATCGAATCATTACGGCATCCGGAGCTATCGGCCAATACCATTGGGGCTCTGAACGAAAAGCCGCCATTATAGAATGGGAAAAACAAACCATCAATAAGTAAGAAATGCCCGGAGCGTAAATGCTTCGGGCATTTTTCTGGTTCAAAATTTTGCGCGTCTCTGCGTTTAATTCTTCCCATTCACCTCCAGCTTAATCACATCATACATGATGCCGCCGCCATTCTTCACGTTGGGCAGGCGGAAGGAGATGATGTTTTCACCAGCTTTGAGCAGCGATGCCGGGAAGCGTACCTCCTGTTGCTGGTAATAGCCGCCGAGGATTGAAGAGCGATAGACAGTGTGGTCGTTGCCGAAGTTGTAAGCACCCGCTTTGGTCTCGTTTACCCAGATTTCCAGAGTAGGATTCTTAGCCGAACCGGCAATGCCTAATGTCAGTACGCCTTCACCTGAAGATGCTTTATCCAGGTTGAACTTCACGTTCCAGCTGCCCGGTTTGGTCTGCGCATAGTACCAATCTTCGGAATCCTTGCTTTTGCCCACGGTGTAAGTAATGTCAGCCGGCACTTCATTAAAGACGCCGTAATAGCGCTTATGGTCGCTCAGTTTGAAACCGCGGGTGGTGCGGTCAGCAAAGCCGATTTGCCAAAGTTTGGTGCCGTTTTGTTTTGGCGTCCATACGATTTTATTCAATGCAACGGTCTGGTTGGCTTTTACTTCTATTTCATTTTTGCAAAACTCATCGGTGACGTTATCGGTATAAGCATAGAGACTGTATTTGCCGGGGCGGATATTCGGGATCGTGAAGTTTCCGTCTTTATCGGCACGCACAGCGAAGATATATCCGTGCGATTGTGCCTGCCAGTCCACGCCGGGAGCAGCGAGGATGATGTGTGCGTTGGCTGCCGAAGCACCGGTGACCTGCAATTGTCCTGTCACCGTGCCACGCTGCAACGGGTAGTCGGGATGATCCATCCATTTGTAGGGCCACTTCGCCACCTCTTCATCGGCTTTGCGTTTGGCGTCGCTCCAGATGTCGGCGATGTTTTTACCCGAATTCACATAGAGGAAAAACGGTCCGCCCAGTTTCTGCCACTCGCCGCTGATGGGGCCGTCGTCCTTCTTCTTGTCGAGCAGGAAGTGGTCGCACTGGAACATCATAATCATAAACGGCGTGGTATGCACGGTGTTGAACTGCTTGGTGGGGCCACCGTTCAGGTACTCGTGGCTCGCCTGGATGACGAACAATCCCTTGCCCGATTTCTGTCCGGCATAGCCATGCACGTGGCGACCTTCGATGTAGTCGGCGTAATCGTATTTGGTGTAGTAGCTGCTGTCGGGAAGCTGATAGGTCCAGTCCTGTATTTTCTTTTTGAAGTCAGCAAAGGTGGGCATCGGCCCCTGGATGCTGTCGCGCACCAGGTGGTAGTCGTAGAGTGTGGAGTCGGCCCGCAATCCCCAACGGATTTGTCCGAAGCCGCCGTCGGGTGAGCCCGAGTGGTGATACTGTTCGAGGTAGCAATAGATGCCGTATTCGCCGGTAAGCAACACATAGTGCATCTCAAAGAAGTAGCCGTTGGCCGCCTCGTGGGTGAAGGATATTTCGGCCAGACCGGGTGTCTGGCGTACCAGCTTATAGGTGGAAGGTGACATCGAAAAGCCCGGCCCCATCAGGTAGCCGCGACCGTAACCGCCGAGGAGGTCTTGTCCCGCCTGCTTGATGGCGGTCAGCGTGGCGCCCTTCTTCTCGAAGGTAAATTCCAGCATTCCGTTGGAGAGCGTGACCTCTTTGCCCGCATCGGAAACTTTCACCGGATTGGTTATTTGTGCTGCACTTGCGCTGAGAGCCAGCACCAGCATCAGGATGATTGCCGTAGTCTTCTTCATGGTTGTTTTTTTTTTGACAAGCAAATGTTGTGATTTTTGACGACAATCGCGTACAGTATCTTGCTGTTTTATTTTTAGGGAAACGGGAATACAGGGATTTGTATGATTTTCGGGGGGAGGTATCAGGGGTAGCTTGTTGTCACCCAGAAATTTGTAAATACTTTTATTAGCTTTGCATTACCTCAATGATGATTTCGAATCTCAACCCAACAAGATGGAAACTTCAAACAAGTCTATAAAACCGCCAAGACATAATACACTGTCAATTATAGCTTTGATAATGGCTATTATTCAGGCGCCCTTATTTTATTACTATACGACGGGATTATTATCAATATTCCAGATAGGATTTTATTTGATTGTGGGTTTAGGCTTCACTATATATCTATTTTCACTCTTAATAAAGAAAGAAGGCACACCTCTGACTAAAGCCTTTAAATACAGGCTATGGGTAACCTTTTTCATTGGAGCTATATCCTTTTTCTATGGTCCTATGTTTATGGAAAAGGCTGATTGGACATTAAGACGTAGCTCAAGAGAAGAAATCATCATGAAAATTAAAAAGGGTGAAATTCGAGATTCGAAGTTAGACGGTTGGAATTTTCCTCCCATATCGAATGGTGGAAATGAGATTGAAATCTCAAAAAGGAAGAAGGGACTACTTACTGTTATGTTTTACATTGATAGAGGATTCATTGACCATTGTTCAGCGTTTGTTTATACAAATGACGCCAATGAATTAAAGGATATAAAATCATGGTATTCTTCTGTAGAACAACTCGACAAAAATTGGTATCGGGTATCCAAATAGACTACGATTCTGTTATGCTTCAGGCTCTATATTTTACAATCCTAGGTGATTCCAGTCTACAAAACTGCAATCGCTTTCTTTCCCGCCACGCAGTGGCCTCATATCTCAGCCCAACGGCAACGCCTTGGGTCAATATATCCACCGGCGAAACCAGCGTCCTGAAGGCCAATATATTATTTTGCCCTTGCAGGGCGCAGGTTGGTGGGGCATTGACCTCCCGGGGCGATGCCCCGGGCTGGGATAGATTGGGCTTTCAGCCCTGTATCTGAGACTGCTATGATTTTAGCTGCGCTGATTTTCAATTAAGCAAAAGTTCCCGCCGCACACAAACTCGCTAGGCACTGACTGCAGGTTTTATACTTGCGCGAAAAGGGGAATTCTGTGTTTAACTTATCAATTATCAGCTTTATCCACGACTGCTACAAGCTGTCTTAGTTTTAGACACGAGTACGCATTCGCTAAACGGGAAACAAGGGGTGTTCTGAAAATAATAGAGGTCGCTTCAATCAATGAAACAACCTCTATCTCAGACCCTAGGTATTTAATATTACAAACTTATATTAACATCAGATGCTACACTTGATGTAACTTGCATGCCAGCAGGAATAACTGCGCTTTTTCCTTTCATTAATAAGAATAATGGGCAAAGTAAAAGAGATAGAGCAATTGAAAGTACAAGTTTACTATCTCCTTCTTTGTTGATATTTCCACCTGCAAGGAAAACTTCCTGTCCATCAACTGATTTTACACTTCTGATTTGAATTTGCAATTGGCCAGGTTGACCAATCATTCCGCTTTTTTTGTAGCTTAGCACTTGACCTTTAGCTATACTTCCTGCTTTGATTACAACTTGATTGCCGACTTTGACATCTGACATAACACGGAAATCAATTACTTGTCCATCAGCTAAATTGTCAGCGTCAATTGTGTTTACCGTTTCAAGAGGAACAGATGTACCGGCACTTAGTTTTACATTTTCTGCTGATAAATTAAAAGTAACAGCCAGGAACATTACTGATAAAATAATGCAGAATGGTTTTGTAATTACTGATTTTAAAATTCTTTCCAACATAAGATAATGATTTAATGATTGATATTGTTTACGTTTTCTAGGGTGCTTATTATTTGTTGTTTCTTCCTTCTATACTCTCTTTTTACACTGCTACTACCTCCGATGATATTCCCGATATAAAAGCCGAAATTAAGAGATCCTGTTAATATTGCGATTCCATAATTCTTCGTTTTTATGCTGGTGTAAACAGCGTAAGCGAGAGCTGTATTTGTAATCAAAGAAGTAGTTGCAGTTTGATAATGCCCGGCATAGGCATATCCCATCCCTGGTATGATTGATAACAATGACGCTATCAAGGGACTTTTCTGCTTCAGTTTTGCTCCGGTCTGCGCTATATTTATATTTGTTTTATACCTCTCTGGATTGTATTTGTATTTATTCCCGGTTGAAAAATATTCAGCGGCTTGACTCCAGTCACCATACTGTGCATTTATAACCCCCTTGAGTAGGTATTTTTTCTCAATTAATGAAGAGTCTGTAATATCATTTATTTGGTTATTATAGTAATCACTCATTTTAAAATTGAATAGTTTATATTGTATAAGCGAGATCTGATATAATATATCCGGATTTGATTTTATATCATCAGGAAACCTGTTTTCATAAGTGAATAGAGCTAATTCTTCTTGATTTAGATTTCTCAAACATATCAACTTATTTAAATAAAGCTCTGCGCAGCCTTTGTATTTTTTCGCAAATAACAGTCGTTCAATTTCTAAAAGAGCTATATTGTACTGCTCAGTATTTATCATATATCTAATAAATAGTAAAGAGGAATCTCTATTTATTGAATTTCCAGAAAAAGCAAATATCTGACTATTGGATTGAAGGTTGTTTAAATTTGCTGGGAGATTTGTACCAGACGGAAAATCAACTAATCTAAATTCATCACCAAAGTAAATCTTATCATAATTTCTGACCTCATGACCACAGCGCAATAATCTCTCTGCGGTCAATGTTATCCCTTCAAAGAATCCGTTTTCTTTGAAGGCCATAAGGCCATAGTTTGAGCAACTTGGATACATTAAACATTTTGTC
This sequence comes from Parabacteroides sp. FAFU027, assembly GCF_022808675.1. Lineage (NCBI taxonomy): Bacteria > Pseudomonadati > Bacteroidota > Bacteroidia > Bacteroidales > Tannerellaceae > Parabacteroides > Parabacteroides sp. FAFU027. The sequence continues at coordinate 44,553 of NZ_JAKZKV010000004.1, read as the reverse complement.
CCTCTAGTTCCGCTAATATATTTTTGGTATAATCCAATATAATCCGACACAGCAGATTCTTTCTTGTTAGAATCATTTGTTGAATATGAAACCTTAGGCAAACTTCCGCCATCTGTTCGGGTTGTTTGCTGACCAAATAAGTTTATACAGAAAATTGAAAGTAATACAAAGAAGAGGAATTTGTATATTGTCACGATACCACTGTGTTTTTATACATTCATATAAGTTTAGAAGCAAAATACGGATAATAAATTAATCCAATTTTAGACATTAGGCTGCAAATATAGACATATTCAATCAACAAACAACAATTATTACACTATATCATTACATTTCAGAAATAAAGAAAAACACTCGTCGTTCTATCCCCTTTCTATCAATAGATTCATATTCAATACATCACCCCTTTTAACACCAAGTCTCCCTAATCCCACTCAGGAGCTAGTTCAAGTCTGAGCGCAGCGGGGACTTGGACTCAAAACAGTTTCAGTTTTCAAACTGAATATCTTCAACCAACATTCTCAATGTTTACAGTCATAGGCTGCTTTGGTTTCCAGCACAAGTTCCCGCTGCGCTCAACCTGACAGGTTTTCACAAAACAAAATCCGTCAACACCCCTAATTTCAGCAATTTTGAGATAAAAAACATCGTAAGAAACCCTTCACCGTTGATTTTTATTCAAAAACTAAGAAATAATCCCCAATCTCCACAACAAATTATCGAATGTGTTTCATCAAACGCAACAAAAATTTAGCTTGGCACGCATTTAGATTAGAAGGAAATAATACAATGGATGCTATTGAACAGTAACCAAAATATATTCATTGAGTACAACAAAACGTATTTTTTCGAGCAGTGGAGCAGATATGTTGACAATCTGCGCTATTGTAACCGGCAATGCTATCAATTGTCGGAAGATCCTAACCGCCAACCGTCCGTTGTGGACGCTGGAGTATTTCAACACTCACAAAGCCGGTATCGAGCAGGCTTTTAACAGTGTGCTGGGGTCTAACAGTGTGACCGACCAACGTCAGGCCACAGAGGTTATCGCTGAGGTAATCTGATTCTTTATTTATTCTTTATAGAAAGTGTAGCATATGGATTCCACTTGTCATTACCGACCATTACTTTTTCGAGTGTATAATCCCGGGCCTCCTGATCGCTCAGTGCGCGGATGCCCACCCATTTAGCCCGATTGCTCATGTCGGCTCCCGGTCCGATGTTTTTGTATTCGTAGAGATGAAGATCGGCGCTGGTGGCTGCATAGTCCATGCGCCATGTGGTAGGCCAGCCGAGTGGATCGATTTCTTTGCACATGTTGCATTTGATCCAGGCCACTTTGGGAAAGAAATGCCAGGGGCGTCCCAACGCGATTTTATTGCCGTCGTCGCCTGTCCGCGGACTTCCCGATGCATAGGTGAGGCGGCATTTATTAAAAATAAATCCGTATGGCTGGTTTAGCGGGGTGGAAGGAGCAGTGATCCATCCGCCACCGAAACTGTGGATCTCACAAGCCTCGAAATAGACAATGCCCGAGCCGTAGATATAGTCGGTACGGCCTTCAATCAAGCAGTTGGCGAAATAGCTGCGTTTACCCAGCTTGCGGAAATAGATGGTATCCTGATAGCTTTTGAAGCTGCAATTGACAAAAATGTTTTTATCCGAATCGATCACCAAGGCCGGAGCCTGTCCCACCGGGCCGGCGGTATTGCTGAAGGTCAGGTTTTGCGCCTGAAATCCATCTCCCAGCAAGGCTATCGTGGCGGAGGTTTGCATGATCAGCTTGCTCCATTTGGCCGCATCTTCAGCCGGACATTTGTTATTCAGTCCGCCCTCTTTGCAGTCGTAGATGTGATAACTGATCATCGTTTCATCGCGACTTTCGCCGATCATCGTAATGTTTTTCTTGTCTTGGGGAACCACCAGCTTCTCGGTATTGTATATTCCTTTTTTTATGAAAATGACCGTGCGTTTTTCGCTGTTGGAGGGAACCGCATCGATTGCGTCCTGTATTTTGGTAAAATTACCGCTTCCGTCTAATGCTACAACTATGTCGGCTTTGAGAGTTTTATTTTTTGCAAAAACGGAAATGCCAAACAACAGAGCTGCAGTGATAAGTAGAAGGTTGTGTCTCATTATATATTTCGATTTGTTATGATGCAAAAATAAAATTGAATCTTTCGGAGCAGGTCAACTATTTGTTATTTATAGGGTAATTATTGATGAACCATTTCGACATGAGATATAATATATACAGTTTGCAACTGTATGACAACGAAGCAGAAGAACCGAAGCTCCAATAACTATCATAATACAAATAGCAATTGGCCATACATGTCTGAGATTTATCACCCCATGCCGGGTAGCGGCTATAAGCCGCTTGCCGGATTGCAAAAAACGAAAGAATATAATTGTGGGGGATATTTAAACGCGGCAAGCGGATGAAGCTGCTGAACGCTATCGTCACACCAACCTCAACGCCACAATCCCATAAAAGGGAAAGCGGTCTTTGCTTTGGGCCAATACCGATAGGTTTTTGTCAATGACCCATCCCGGTTTAGGGCCGGATGCAAAATGATTTTTCTGCAAATAACGATTGCAGATCAGGGTGCCGGGTTGGCTCTTTGCTTTGAGTTGGTCCAATATCCGGTTAAAATCAGTTTCATCTGACCAGTCTCCCAGGTTAGAGAGGTGTATTTTATTGAAATGGCCAAAGTCAGCTTCGGATAAAGCCTGTCCGAAGGAGGTCTGCCGGAGCTCCATCCGGTTCAGATTATCAATAAACCGTTGCCTGTTCTCCGGTTGGAGAAAGTGCGGATACGATTTTTCGGTCAGACATGCTCCACACATATAATATTGCAAAAAGTAATTCCCCGAAGCTTCACTGGATGTGCAGAAGTCCCGAAACTTAGCATAGAAACGCTCTCCGGTCGTTTCGTCGGCATGAATCAACGCCTGTTCCTGCAATCCCCGCTTCTTGTAAACAGCAGGATGAAAAGCGATTTTGAATAAAAGCTGAAGGCTCTTGCGGGTGGCAATGTATTGATCAAAAACAACAGCCTGCTCATCCAACGATTGACTATCTACCAATCGGCGGATGTTTTGCTTGCCTACGATCAGATTCACGGCAAAGCGTACTTTCTGCAAATATTGCTCGAAACGCCCGCCACTCACCACTCCCTGCTCAATCAGGAAAAGATGCTTGTCCCAAAATGAAACTTCTTCATCAGTCAGCAGTGGCCGGATTTTATCGAGGTAAATCTCTCTCCGGTCTCTTTTCGGCATTGAAGCATACCCCAAAAATTTCCCGTTTTCCGGAAAATCAAGATGATTCGCTGCCAGAATCTTCATCCGGCACAAGAGTATCTGTGTTTCGGAAATATCTACCGCAGTAATTGAGATATTCTCAACCAGACTCGTCAGTGTCAACGGAACTTCCCCTCCACTGGCAATGGAGAGAATCCGGTCACCGGATCGGATATCCAGAACGAGTAGCTCGGTGAGCGGGTCTTCCTGCGAAATGCCAAAGTCGAATATTAAGGGCATAGGGTTAGGAATGTTGCTGTGAGTAATGGGCTTGAAGAAAGAATATATGATGACTTCCCATTATTTATGAGAAGCACATTTATAGCACTTTAATCTTATTCAACCGCCCCTAAATCCCCCTAAAATGAGACTTTAGAGACTACCGGACATTTACGGAGTCATAAGACTCAAGTTTCATTTAACCAGTCTAAACTTTGTGGTTTCACTGCTGCGAAAGTCCCCTTCAGGGGATTTAGGGGCGGATAAAGCTAACGCATTCAAATTCGAAATAGATTTTCATTTTTGAATTTATCGTTCCTATTTCCTGAAAAACCCCTCTTTCTCCGCCAACTGCATCAGTTGCAGCACCGAATCCTTGCAGATGTGGCCTTTGAGGGGAATTTGCAGGTTATACAATCCGCAGAGGATACTTTCGCCCGTGCAGCAAAACACCTTTCCGGCAGCGCTGTGCGTACTCATGATAAATTCGGGGTCGTCGGGCAGTCGTACAGACGATGCCTCCTTACAGATACGGACATTTTGCATCTCCCCGACAGTATCCGACACCGCGTGAGGCACCGAAATGTCAATGATAAAAACCGGTTTATCGTTTCGGATATGGTGCGGAAAAACAATAGGGTCGTTGGTATTGGCACAACAGATAATGGCATCGGCATTCTTCAGGTCAAACATATCCGTCGAGCAGCGCACCCGAAGGTTTGGTGTTGACAGCAAGGCTTTCGAACGCTGGAGCCTTTTCTCATTACTGCCAAACAGGACGATTTCGTAGGCAGAATAGGCGGCATCATCCAGGCATTGAATCAATCCGCCCCCGATGTTTCCCGTTGCACCCACAATGGCAATCGTCTTCACATCAGCCGTTTGTGCCAGATGCCGGTTCAGGTAAAAGAGGCTGCAAGCCACTGTCAATGTGTTGCCGGTCAAAACTTTGCAACCTGCCCGCTCTGCGATATTGAGGCCGTTCCCGCTGATGATGGAGGTGTGAGCGCCAAGGCTTACACTGACCGCTCCTTCCTTTGCCTGCTTATCTATATTCTCCTGAATCTTTTCTATAAGAAAACGCTTCTTGCCCCAGCGGCTCGCAATCTCCATCTGGGATGTATCGAAAGGCAGGATGTCGAATGTAAAATGCACGCGCCCCTTCATCAGGTTTTTACTAATCAGCCGGACCGCTTTTCCTTCGAGCAGTACCTGGAGGCGGCTAAAGAGAATCCTCAATCCGGTATCGGAGGCTCTTTGCAAATCGGAGTCAATGAGCTGAAGTTCCCGGTGCGCAACGGTTAGGTTGGCAATAAACCCTACACGGACGGCTCCTTCAGCCGGTTCTTCCAGTTCATTCGGGAAAATTGCCTCAAAAACCGGATTTGCAACATCGGAATAAGTGTCTCCGTTCATCAGAAAACGACAAAGTTTGTATATCTGTTGTTCGCGGCAGAGGCGGCAGAGTTCCGTCAAAGCGCTGCACAGCAATGCGATATCCGGTTCGGAGATATAGAAAGAGGGTTCAATCCGGATGGAATTGGGTTTTGACAAAGAAGGAAGCACCCGGATATGATGCTTGTTGAGCAGCCATCCGGCGAAGAGATAGCCCGACAGTTCGCCCTCTGTCAAGATGCGCAGAAAGTTATTCCGTTTGCCCATTTGAGCATTAAAATGAATCCCAATCATCAATCCTTTGCCCCGTACCGATTCGATAACGTCCGGAAATTGGTATGCGATCTCCAGCAGCTTCGCTTGCAGGTATTCTCCTTTTTCGCGGGCAACCTCCGCCAGTTTATCCTTTTCAATCAGACTCAATGCTTTCAACGCCGTATATGCCGCCAGTTCCCCGTTGGCATTGGTGGAGTTATAATAAGCGGTAAACCCGGTTTTGAAACGCAGGTCATCAATCAGCACAGCCGAAATTTTTTCAAATCCACCGCCCAGACTTTTTCCTAACAGATAATAGGAAGCATTCGGGTACGAAGGGAAGCTACCTGTTCTTCCCATCCCGCACTGGATTTCATCGGATATCAGGGGGAATTCCTGTTCGGCAAGCCAATCCGCCAATTCAGGATTTATCTCGGATATGCCGCCTTCTCCACGGACCGGTTCGATAATGGACGCAATGATGGTGCTTATTTTTACCGTTTCCTGTTGCTCTATGCCGTTATGCGTCTTGAAAAATGAGAGGGTTATGACGTTATTTTCCAGAAATTGCTCTGCCTGACTTTTCCACTCCCCGTTACTATCGGACAGATGCAGCGGATGTGGCCGCAGCAGACCGGCAAACAAATTCCGCTGTTTCTTCTCGTTCAGAAAGCTTCTGGCTCCGGAGGTGTAACCGTGGAAACAGTCGTTGATCACCAGCAGACAGGTCGCGGCCTCCTCAATTCGTTTCATATTCTCGTCCCAAACCTCCGCCACATGCAAGCCGTCAATGGCTCCGTAGAGTTGGTATTGTTCATCCCGCAGCTTTTCCAGCTTCTGCCGCCATTCGTAGTAGGCGTGATGCAGGGCAATTTCGGTCGCCTCGCTGCCACTGTTACCAAACTGCACCTTGAAATAACGTCCGGTAGATTTGCTGAACATCCGGTTGAGTTCACGTGCCAATATGGAAGGATAGTAGTACTGGCTACCCTGGTTATTGAGAGCCGGTCGTCCCGTTTCCAGAAACTGAACAATGGCCTCCCTGATTTGGGCGTTGTTATGGCCAAACAGACTGGCGCCAAAGCCACCCACCAAATCAAGTACGGGCTGCATCTTTTCACCCTCCTGATAATAGAGATAATCGCCGTCACCTTTGACATAGACTTTATCCAGCTTCAGCGCTTCCAACAACTCAGCGACATGGGGATTCGTATATTTGAAAAAATCGCTCCGTTCACCCGTTTCCACCATTTTAATATGATGGCTGTAAACAAAAGGATTGCGCAACTCCTCAATCAGCTGCCCGTACCGTTTATATATCTGGTCTTTGGAAATAGTACCTTTTCTCGTGAGCGGCGCCTCTTCGTACACCAGCCCAAAACGCTCGATATGGCGGTGTGCGTATTCAAACGGGCCAATCTCCCGCCTCAGCGCATCATTCGCATTTTTAATCAGTGAAGTAAATTCATCCTCCCGGTTTGCTATTGACGATTGGGGTAAAAAAATCAAAGCCGCCAATCCGGGCATATTGACCAACGGAATCCACTCTATCCAGTTTACCCGTCTGTAAAGCGGGGAATAGTACTCTTTGAGTTGGGATAACGGTATTTTCACCCCGTAACCATCTTTAAAATAGTCCCCAGACTTCCGCCCATGAAAGCAGATGGCTCCGGATGCAGCATCGTAATGCACTAAATCACCTGTTTCAAAATAATACTTCGGCTCTTTTTCGCCCATTGTTCGGACAGATTGAAAGGAGCTGTGGATGGCCATTTCACAGAGCGTATCCTCATCCATTTTTTGCAAGCCGATTTCTACGCCCGGAAGCAATTCGCCCAAAGCTCCGTTGTCAATTTCCGGAGTCCGGTTCAGCGTAACCATCAGCGTCTCGGTGGTTCCGAATGCATTCATCAGGGAAATTCCAGTTGCCGTCCTGAATTTCTCAGCCGTTGCCGGATCAAATGCAGAACCGATGGAGATGGCCGCTTGCAGAGACTGGTTCACTCCGGCTTTAAGTTCAGGATATTGGCGAAACAGTTCCAGTAGGGTATTGTAAAATGCCGGACCGGCAATCAAATGACCAATGTTCATTTTGAGCAATAACAATCTCACCAACTCCGGTTTGTGTAAAATCCAATCGGTCACGATCATGCAAAACGGATTGCCCGACCAGATTGAATTCAGGAACGTCCGGATACCGATGGTGTGGGTAAAGAGCGGACTGAATCCCGGATTGCCAAACAGTTCCGGAGAAAACAATCCCTGCATTTGCCAGGCCTGACAACAGTTGGCCAACCTTTCGTGAGTATAAACCAGCAGCTTGCTTTTGCCCGATGTACCGGAAGTCGTAAAGATAACCGCTTCTGTTTCCGGGAAAATGTCGGACAACGCGATGGGAGTTATTGTAGTAGAGGTCTGCTTTACGATACGGATGATTTCGGACATCGAAAAATCCTCTTCCGAATCGAGAAAAAGGACATTGTGCACTTCACACTTTTCCTTCAGGACGGAAATCACCTCCTTCTCCCTTTCATGTCCTTTTTGCAACATCGTTTCACGAAACGGCATGATCACGCCCCGGAATCCGGTATTTTTCAACCAATGCTCAAATTCATCCGGCTCGGGAAACATGGGGACAAACACACGAATCCCCGAACATACCGCCGCTGCAAACAGCAACGCATTCGCCAGCTCATTTGAAGTGCAAAAGGAGACCAGCATCACGGTGTCGCCGTGCTTTAAGCCTAACGAGTGTAGTTTTTGGGAAATCCGGAGTACTATTTCCCGGAGTTCATTCAGCGAAATGGCCACAAACTCTTCCCCGATGTGACTGTAAATGACATTACACTTATCATCCCGATGCGGTAAGTCATTGAAAATAACATCCCGTATAGTCATCGGCACAAACAGGGCATCCCTGATTCCCGAGTAGAGGATCTGGTCGTACATGGCGGTTAACTTCGAATATTAAACGGACAACGAAATATCCCGGAGGCAAATATCAAAGAGATTTTCCCCGGATTATTAGATTAATAAGGAGAACTCTAATATATTTGCCTTCGGTAATTAAACAAACCTTAACAGGTATATGTTTATACCCCCGGGTGCTATTATTTTGACTGTCTCAAACGTGGATATATTTGACAATCAGGTCTGTTTTGACATAAAAAAAGATAAACCCGATAGTGTATATCAAAACTGAAATTACTTCAGTCAATTTCAGTAATTAGATTGGGATTGAAAGACTCTACTTTCGTAAATCCAAAATTGGAACATGAGGAACACACTTTTCAGGAGAATCATTCTGCGTAAGAATCCTGCCCGGTTGTGTCCGATTGAATACTGAATTTTCAAACGACCTGTAAAATCGTTACAACATAATATCTAATGAATAAAAAACACTTCCTGGCCGTTGACTTGGGTGCTACCAGTGGACGGACTATTCTCGGAACCGTTGCCGACGGTAAAATCGAAATGAAAGAACTGACTCGTTTCCCGAATCAGATTCTGCAAATCCACAATCACTTTTACTGGAACATTTACTCACTGTACGAAAACATCAAAGGTGGTCTTTTCGCCGCTAAAAAAGAGGGTGTAAAAATCTCTTCAATCGGTATCGACACCTGGGGCGTTGACTTTGCCCTGATTGGAAAAGACGGTTCATTGATGGGTGCTCCATACGCTTACCGCGACCCGCACACTTTCGGAAAACCGGAAGAGTTCTTCAATATCATTCCCCGTGAAAAGGTTTACGACCTCACCGGTATCCAGGTGATGAACTTCAACAGCTTGTACCAGCTATTCGCATTGGCACAGGCAGAAGCGTCACCACTGGAAGCTGCTACTGAAATCCTGTTCATTCCGGACGCATTGTCTTATTTGCTTACCGGAAATAAAGTGGTAGAATACACTATCGCTTCTACTTCTCAGATCCTCAACCCACGTACCAAACAATTCGAAGCCAACCTGATGAGAGCTGCCGGTGTTAAACCGTCTCTGTTGGGCGAAATCGTAATGCCGGGTCACGTAATCGGTCAATTGACAGACGATTTGGCGGAAGAAACGGAATTGGGTAAAGTACCTGTGGTAGCTGTTGCCGGTCACGATACCGCATCTGCTATCGCTGCTATCCCTGCTGAAAACGAAAAATTCGCATACTTAAGCTCAGGTACCTGGTCATTGATGGGTATTGAGGTGAAAGACCCGATTATCAATAAAGAGTCTTACGACATGAACTTCACCAACGAAGGGGGTATCGAAGGAACTACACGCTTCCTGAAAAATATCACCGGTATGTGGTTGCTGGAGCAATGTCTGAAAGAGTGGAAAAAAGAGGGTATCACTTACGCTTACGAGAAGTTAGTGGAAATGTCAGGAACCGTTACTCCGTTCCAGTTCTTCATTGACCCTGACCATCCATCTTTTGCAAATCCTGCAAGCATGGTCAAAGCGATTACCGAATTCTGTACCAGCCGCGGACAAAAAGCACCTTCAACTCACGCTGAATTCGTGCGTTGTATCTTCGAAAGCTTGGCGATGAAATACAACTTCGTTTTAGGCAAATTGAAAGATCTCGCTCCATTTGAAATAGAAAAACTGCATGTAATCGGTGGTGGTTCTAAAAACCCATTGCTCAACCAATGGACAGCTAACGCAATCGGGCTGCCGGTAATCGCAGGTCCATCAGAAGCTACCGCTATCGGTAACATCATGATTCAGGCAAAAGCGGAAGGTATTGTAGATTCGCTTCAGTCTATGCGTGCTATGATTCGTCAGTCCATCTCAATTGATGAATATACTCCGGAGAATAATACCGAGTGGGTAACTGCTTACGAGAAATTCTTAAGCATAACAAAATAAATAATCAAATAAATAAACCAAAGCCCTTAAGAAGGGCACAACTTAAAAAACAACATGAAAGAAGCACAAATCAAACAAGCGTATGAAGTAGCAAAAGCTCGCTACGCTGAACTTGGAATCGACTCCGATGCAGCTGTTGCAAAATTACAAGACCTTTCTATCTCTCTGCACTGCTGGCAGACAGATGACGTAACCGGTACAGAAAAAGCTGACGGTTCATTGACCGGTGGTATTCAGGCAACTGGTAACTATCCTGGAAAAGCTCGTAACTTGGCTGAAATCCGTGCGGATATTGACAAAGCTATGGCTTTGATTCCTGGTGAGCACCGCGTAAACGTTCACGCTTTGTATGCTGACTTCAGCGAAACAGGATTTGTTGACCGTGATAAAATCGAACCTAAACACTTCCAAAGCTGGATTGACTGGGCGAAAGAAAAAGGTTACAAACTCGATTTCAACGCAACTTGTTTCTCTCACGAAAAATCAGCAGACGGCTTTACTTTGTCACACCGTGACCCGGCTATCCGTCAGTTCTGGATTGACCACGTAAACGCTTGTCGTAAAATCGCTGAAGAAATGGGCCGTCAGTTGAACTCTGCTTGTATCCACAACATCTGGATTCCGGACGGTTCTAAAGATTTGACTGTTGACCGCGCATTGTACCGCAAAAACCTGAAAGAGTCTTTGGACAAAATCTTCGAAATGAAAACCAACGACGATTACATGCGTGACTGTATCGAATGTAAATTGTTCGGTATCGGTAGCGAAAGCTACGTAGTTGGTTCACACGAATTCTACATGGGTTACGGTGTTGCTAACAACAAAATGGTTACTTTGGACTCAGGTCACTTCCACCCAACCGAAGTTATCTCTGACAAAATCTCTTCATTGTTGTTGTTCGCTCCGGAAATCATGTTGCACGTGAGCCGTGGTGTACGTTGGGATAGTGACCACGTGGTATTGTTGACTGACGAACTTCAGGCTTTGGCTCAGGAAATCGTTCGTGCTGATGCATTCGACCGCGTACACGTAGGTTTGGACTACTTCGATGCTTCTATCAACCGTATCGGTGCTTACGTAGTAGGTACACGTGCTGCTCAGAAAGCATTCCTTATGGCATTGCTTGAGCCAATCGCTCAATTGCGTGCATTCGAAGCTAAAGGTCAAAACTTCGAGCGTCTTGCTCTTTTGGAAGAAGCTAAAGCATTGCCTTGGGCTGACGTTTACAACTATTTCTGCCTGAAAAACAATGCTATCGTAGGTGAAGCTTACATCGCTGACATCCAGAAATACGAAGCTGACGTAACCAGCAAACGATAATAATTCTCCGAAGTTATAAGGAGTCATAAGGAGTAATGGGAGACCATTACTCCTTGCTTGTAACTTAGCACTTATAACTTAGAGCCTAATACTGTAAAAAAAGACATGAACACAATAATCGGATTATTAATCATCGCATTGGGTAGCTTCGGACAATCAAGTTCGTATGTGCCCATCAATAAAATCAAAGACTGGTCGTGGGAAAGCTTCTGGCTCTCCCAAGGTGTATTTGCCTGGCTGGTATTCCCTTTCCTGGGAGCATTGCTGGCCGTACCTTCGGGCCATTCATTAGGAGAAATCCTTTCCAGTGGTGACGGCGCTGCATTCAAAGCCCTCGGCTACGGTGTGCTTTGGGGCATCGGAGGTTTGACTTTCGGTCTCAGCATGCGTTACCTTGGAGTGGCATTGGGACAGTCTATCTCATTGGGAACCTGTTCTGCTTTCGGAACAATCATTCCCGCGTTGATGGTCGGTACTGACCTTTTCACCGGAAAAGGATTGGCGCTTTTGATCGGCGTTTGTATCGCAATTGCAGGTATCGCTGTAATCGGTTATGCCGGAAGCCTTCGTGCTCAGAATATGACCGAAGAGCAAAAGAAAGCTGCCGTTAAAGACTTTGCCCTGGGCAAAGGTCTGCTTGTGGCTCTGCTTGCCGGTGTGATGAGTGCCTGCTTCAGCCTTGGACTTGAAGCTGCCGAACCGTTAAAAGCAACTGCGATCTCTTTCGGCGCACAAAGCCTTTTTGCCGGACTTCCCGCTATCCTGATGATCACCGGTGGTGGTTTTCTGACCAATGCCGTTTACTGTCTGGCCCAGAATGCCAAAAACAATACCTTCTCGGATTACACCAAAGCAACTGCCGGTCAGCTCACCAACAACCTCCTGTTCTGCGCACTTGCCGGAGTTCTCTGGTATTCTCAGTTCTTCGGACTGGCATTAGGCAAAAGTTATTTCACCGAAGGCAGTGTCATGATGGCTTTCTCCTGGAGTATCCTGATGTCGTTGAATGTAACGTTCAGCAACGTTTGGGGAATCCTGTTGAAAGAGTGGAAAGGCGCAGGCAACAAAACCGTTACTGTTTTGATATTAGGTATGTTGATTCTGATCTTCTCCCTGATTTTGCCTAATTTGATGTAAGATTAAGTCAGGTAAAATCGTTTACTTTGCATTATAAATTTCAAAACCGGGTAACCACGGGGTTACCTCAACACTAAAACAAATGAGCATATTAAACAATAATCCAGCTCTGGCGAAACAAGTCGCTGAAGTGGCAGAAGTAGCCGGATACCTTTGGCAAAAAGGTTGGGCGGAACGTAATGGTGGTAACATCACGGTCAATATTACAGATGTAGTCAATGACGAGATCAGAGCGCTGAAACCAATCAGCGACGTTATGCAGATTGGCACCACGCTTCCTCACCTGAAAGGTTGCTATTTCTTCTGTAAAGGAACCAACAAACGTATGCGCGACCTGGCTCGTTTCCCTATGGACAACGGTTCGGTAATTCGTATCCTTGACGATTGCGCCAGCTACGAGATCGTTGCAGAACAGCTGGTCCTTCCTACATCAGAGCTTCCGGCTCACTTGTCTATGCATAACTACTTAGTGGGTATCGGATCAAACTACAAAGCAGCTTTGCACACTCACCCGATTGACCTCGTGGCAATGACTCACAACCCTGCATTCCTTAAAAAAGATGTGCTTTCTAAACTTCTTTGGAGCATGATTCCTGAGACCAGAGCTTTCTGTCCGAAAGGGTTGGGTATCATCCCTTACAAATTGCCTAGCTCTGTAGAACTTGCTGAGGCTACTGTAAAAGAACTGGAGACTTACGATGTGGTAATGTGGGAGAAACACGGTGTTTGCTCTGTAAGCGAAAACATCCTCGAAGCATTCGACATGGTGGATACCCTTTCTAAATCAGCTCAGATCTACATGACAGCTAAAAACATGGGCTTCGAGCCAACAGGTATGGCTGATCACCTGATGCATGAACTAAAAGTGGCATTCAACTTACCGGGATAAGCATTGACGCATTAATTCCATACCGAAAGGCGCAACGGTTTGTTTCAGAACAGACATTGCGCCTTTCTTCTTCCATTCCCGCGAAATCAAACCAATTTTCGCGCCTTTTTTGTCAATTATTCTACTATAAATTTTCATTATAACCGATAGTTTTGCACCATCGGTTACAATTCTGATACCTGTATGAAAAAAGCACTGTTAGCCCTGTTCGTATTGGGCACCATCATTCCTACTGTATTTTCACAAAAAACAGACTCTGTTGCATTGAAAGCGGCAGTGAGCATTGCTGACCGTATCATTCGCAGTACACCTTACGAATTTATCAACACCAAAACCAAAGAGACTTACACCACGGTAAAAGGCCTCCCCCTTTCACCCGACGTGAAGGTGAAAAGCGAATACAACGACTGGCACTACACCAACGGGATTATGTATCTCGGTATGATGGAGCTGGGCCAGAAGCTGAACGAGCCAAAGTATCGCAACTACGTTCAGAAAAATATGGATTTCGTATTCAATGAGGGAAATCTGGATTACTTCAAACAACTGTACGACCAGGCTATTAAGCAGGACGACCCTTGGAATAAGGTTCGCCGACTGAGCTTCCACATGATTTTCCGCAACAAACGCTTAGACGATAACGGAACCATGGGGGCCAGTCTGATTGAACTGTACAAAACGAAAAAAGACGCAGCCTACTACAAATACATTCAAACCGCCAACGAGCATCTGCTCTACTTTGAGCCACGTCTGGCCGACGGGTTGATTGCCCGCATCTGGCCACACGAGAAGACCGTTTGGGCCGATGATATTTACATGGGCGTTTCCTTTCTTTGCCGCATGGGCAGCCTGACCGGTGATGTAAAATACTTCGACGATGCCGCCAATCAGGTGTTGAGCGTAAACAAATACCTCTGGTGCAAAGAGAAGCAGATTTATTATCACTGCTATCACACCGATGTCAAAGAAAACGGGGTTGCCCATTGGGGGCGTGCCAACGGTTGGATTGCGATGGCACATGCCGACCTGTTGACTTACATGCCGAAGAACCACCCGAAACGTCAGGCGGTCATCGACAACTTCAAACAGCAGATGGCGGGCGTTTGCCGTTACCAGGGCAAAAACGGGCTTTGGCACCAACTGCTCGACAAGGAGGATTCGTACGATGAAACTACCTGTACCGCGATGTTCGTTTACGCTTTGGCTAAAGGGGTGAAAAACGGCTGGCTGCACAAAGACTATATCCATGTGGCTAATTCTGGCTTCAGAGGCATGATGACGATGATTAATGATAAAGGAGACGTCTCCGGCATTTGTACCGGAACGGGGATTATGCCTTCTTTGTCGTTCTATTATAACAGACCGACTGAAAGCAACACGATGATGGGCGAAGGTCCGGTACTGCGTGCGTTGGTGGAGATGATTGACGCACCGAAATACACCGAAATCAACGCCAACGAACAGTACGCGAAGATCGTGGATCGCCGGATAAAAAAATAACACTTGCTGTTGGGACGTTTAAACCGAATCTGAGAGGAGCAGTCTTACTTCAACCTTCTGTTTGCTTATTACAAACAACAATAATACATTACCCTATGAAACACAAATTCAGTTTACTGGCATTGGCCCTGTTGCTGCTTCCCTGCATTCCGGCATGGGCGGCGGGCAGTCCGTGGGATGATATGAAGACGTTGGAAGCCTCCATCGAGCGGACCTCATTCCCCAAAGCCGACTTCAACATCGTAAGTTTCGGCGCAGTGGCCAATCGTCCCGACAAGCTTTGTACCAAAGCCATCAACACAGCCATTCTCACCTGTAGCAGCAAAGGCGGCGGTCGGGTGATTGTCCCTAAAGGTGTATTTTACACCGGTGGCATTACCCTGAAGAGCAACGTCAACCTCTATCTTGCAGAGGGCGCTATCCTTCGCTTTTCCACTAATCAAAAGGACTATCTGCCCACGGTGCTGACCCGTTGGGAAGGAATGGATTGCTACAACATCCAACCGCTCCTCTATGCCTATAACGAGAGTAATATTGCCGTAACCGGTAAAGGAACTATAGACGGACAAGGCAGCATGGAGCATTGGTGGCCGATGTGTGGCGCTGTGAAATTCGGATGGAAAGAGGGCATTATCTCTCAGCGTACCGGCCGTCCCAAACTGCAAAAAGCGGAACAGTCCATGACTCCTGTGGAGCAGCGCGTGATGACGCTCGAAGACGGTATGCGTCCGCAAATGTTCAGCCCGTATAAGTGTAACAAGGTATTGGTCGAAGGTGTAACCTTTATCCGCGCACCATTCTGGGTAATGCACCCGCTGATGTGTGAAAACGTTGTCGTATCGGGTGTTCGCGTGCAGAATCACGGACCTAACGGCGACGGCTGCGACCCCGAATCCTGCAACAAAGTGTTGATTGAAAAATGCTATTTCGAGACCGGTGACGACTGCATCGCCATCAAATCGGGCCGCAACAATGACGGTCGCAAATGGAACATGCCAAGCCAGAACATGATTGTCCGCGATTGTGAGATGAAAGACGGCCACGGCGGCGTGGTAATCGGCAGTGAAATCTCCGGCGGTTACAAAAATCTGTACGTGGATAATTGCAAAATGGACAGCCCCAACCTCGAACGCGTGATTCGTATCAAGACCAGCACCTGCCGTGGTGGTACCATCGAGAATGTGTTCGTGCGCAACGTGACCGTGGGTCAGTGCCGTGAATGCGTCCTCAAAATCGACCTGCTCTACGAAAACCGCGAACAGTGTCGCCGCGACTTCCCTCCTACCGTCCGTAACGTATTTATGGAAAATGTGACCTGCCAGAAGAGCGACTACGGCGTGAGCATCGACGGTCTGCCCGACCTGACCAACGTCTATAACATCAACGTAAAGGATTGTAAATTCAACGGCGTGAAGCACGGCAACAAAGTGACCGGTGCCAAAGACGTGAAATTTACGGACCTCTTTATCAATGGTCAAAGAAGCGACCAGTAATTCAAAACCATCAGATATAACAAGCCGGGAGAATCATTCTTCCGGCTTTTTTTTGTCGTTATCCCTCGAGCGTTCAGCGGATTCCCGCCGCTTGACGCGTTATTGCGGCTACCTACTGAGACGCAAACCCTTACTCCTACAAAGACGCAAAATCTTGCGTCTCTACTAGCACCCGAATTAAAATCCATCCAAACTGCAATTATTTTAACCTAAAATTTATCTGTCTCGATTTTACTTCTACTTTTGCATTTCGTTAATACATTTTCAATGGTTAATGAAAAATTAAAGAGATGGGCAAATCATACCGGAAAAACAATCACAATCACCAAAGTAACTGACACAATGTCATTCGCAGGTCGCACAGTGGCTTTCGCACATGACACAATGTCATTCGCAGGCAATACAGTGGCCTCCGACACCCGCACAATGACCAGCGTCACGCACACAGTGACCGTCGTCAGTCGCACAGTGACCAGCGACGGCTGTACAGTGCCAGCGTCAGCGACACAATGACTTTCGTCATTCATACATTGGCAACCGACAGTTGTACAGTGAACATCACTTTAATCATTATCCGTTTTCTCACTTTTACCTATTATAAATCTAAAATCAAAAAACGTATGGAAAGAAAAGACATTAACCAGTTTAACATGCTGAATGCCACTGGCACAGTGCTTGACAAGAACCGCGTCATCTACTCGGCTAACACCACAATGACTACCTTTGTCGATCAGTTTCTCGCTATGAACACCGGGATTGCCGGGCTGGATCATGCTTATGCAGAAGAAACAGCAGGCGGTAACACCACTAAGGAGCAGGCCGAAACCAACGTGATCACCTCCGCACTTATCGTTGCCGGTGGGCTATTGGCTCATGCTTCCACCATCAACGATGCAAAAATCAAAGAGATCGCCTCGGTAACGGAATATTCCCTGAGACGTCTTCGGGATAATGATCTCTCGACCTCTGCCCATCTGATTCTAAATGCAGCAAAGACAAAATTAGCCGACCTGACCGTTTGGGGCGTCACGGAAACAATTGTGGATAAACTTGAATTGGACGTCGATACCTTCGATAAAAGCATCCCGTCGGGTACTGCTTCTAAGTCTGAATCCAAACAGACCAGAACGGAACTCAAGGCCAAAATCAAAGAAGCCAAAGCCCTGCTCAAAGACCACCTTGACCCGATGATGCTCCCCTTCAAAGCCCTCAATCCCACCTTCTACGGCCAATACGAAAATGCACGTCAAGTTATCGACACCGCAGCTTCGCATCCGGGCGAAGACACGGGGAACACCGATAATAAATAGATTTCCACCTGTAGAGACGTGCCCTGGCGCGTCTCTGCTAACCATAATAACCACACAATCCCATTTATGAAAAAACTACTATTTGCAATCCTCACCACATTTGTTGCAATCGCGTTGCATGCTCAGGACACCACCTATTACGACAGCAACAATAAAGTAGTAAGAAACCTGGCCGAATGCACCCGGTATTTTGTGAAATCGAAAGATACCGCAAATTCAAAACTGTTTATCTATAACTGTTATTTCAAATCGGGGAAAATATATTCATCAGCAACTATGCGTGAATGGAATCTCCACACCTCCTTTACAAACGGATATGAAGGGGTGTACAAAGAGTGGTATGAAAGTGGGAAATTACATAAAATCGTGAACTTCAATAAGGGGAAACTTGATGGCGAGTTGATATCCTATTGGGATAACGGTAAACTAAAACGAAAAGAGTATTATGAGAATGGGAAAATGACCTCCGGCAAATACTATCGTCGTGATGGCATGTCTGCTACTTATTACCCTTATTTTAAGAAGCATGAATTTCCGGGAGGAAGAGATAGTCTTATTTCATTTGTGGCAAAAAATGCAAGCTACTTTCAGAATATTGATAGCGTCAAACCTAATTTGGACTACTACTTCTTTTTTGTAATCAATAAATCAGGGATCGCAACGACTCTCACAATGCCATATAACTACAACAAGCAAATCTTTGATGCCGCATTACGTCTCATTCAGGCAATGCCCAAATGGCAACCAATGTTGACAGACGGAATTTTTGAAAATAGTGCCATGCGTATTGCTTATGTTTACCATCCCAATAAAAGTTTCACCCTCAAGTTCTTTTATGATGAAAAAGAGGGAATAGAATCTTCTCAGCAATTTTACCCAAATGCAAAGCTGTATTTCCGGAAAGAATTCTTTTGTGCCAAAGACAGTACAGTTCCGGTTGGTGAGCATATCCGATGGTCAATAAATGGACAGATCTTGTCTGATATTCATTATAAAAAAGGAAAACTGGATGGAGAGTTGACTACTTACTGGTATGACGGAAAACTGAAGCGAAAAGATACCTATAAAGAAGACCAACTGGTAACCGGCCAGTGTTATGATCCGTGGGGAAATCCAACTGCTCATGGACCTTTTGCAAAGAAAGCCGAATATTTGGCAGGTCAAAGTGCAATTGACTCAATTATCAAAAAAAATCTATTCTATCCTATGGAGGCTAGAAAGGCTAATATTAAAGGAACGGTATATGTTAAGTTTACCATTAATTTGACTGGGTCTATATCCGATGTTACTGTGGTGAAAAAAGTGAATCCGCTATTGGATGAAGAAGCCATGCGAGTTGTCAAATACTTGGGTAAATGGAAAGCTGCAATATGGGATGGTGAACCGGTTGATTCAAATGTTATTTTACCAATTGAATTTAAGCTATAACAAAAAAAGCCGCTCCCCAATCAGGAAGCGGCTTTCATATATATTAATCTGTGTGGATTACCAAAGTTTAGCAGGATATTCGCCGGCTTCGATCAACGCGTTGATTTTAGCCACTACTTCAGGACGGTCAGCAGCGTAAGTTACGCCAAACCATTTAGAAGGAGTATCCAATACTTTCAGTTTGATGGTATTTGAGTTGATCAGATCATTTACCACCAAAGGAATGAAGAACTCAGCTTTGATGTTATCAGCATTTTGTTTCAGGAACTCTTTGAAGAAAGACTCAGAGTAATCGAAGTAGTCAGGAGTGAATCCCCACATATTCATTGAAACAGGAGTGTTGTCAGCGATAGCCACAAACTGGTCGTTTTCATCTTTGTATTTCACTTCGCCGTCGATGCGCTCGATGTGAGTGCGCTCAACAACGGTAGTCAGGTTGTCGTCAGCATCTACTGCACAAACACCGCGAGCTACAGCACCACTCTCAGAAAGAGTGTTACCTACGCGGTAACCGATCATGCAATATTCGTTTTTCTTGCCGTTCAATCCTTTCAAAGCGTCAGCCAGGATAGCGAAGCTCTCACGACCGTAGAAGTCATCGGCATTGATAACAGCGAAAGGCTCTTTGATAGCGTCTTTACCCATCAATACAGCGTGGTTGGTACCCCATGGTTTTGCACGCTCAGGATTCAGGGTAAATCCGGCAGGAAGATAATCCAACTCCTGGAATACCAATTCTACTGGAACAACGTCAGTGTATTTGTTAATGATTTTGTTGCGGAAGTCATCTTCGAAGCTGTGACGGATAACGAATACAATTTTACCGAATCCGGCGCGTACAGCATCGTAGATTGAATAGTCCATGATAGTCTCACCATTAGGGCCAAGACCATCCATTTGTTTAAGGCCACCGTAACGGCTTCCCATACCAGCTGCCAATACAAATAATGTAGGTTTCATGCGTGATAATAAATTAGTTAGTGGTAATATGTGTGTGAAAAACGTCGCAAAGGTACTCAAATTTCAATATGGGGCACACTGTTAGAGTGAATTAATTTTGCTACTTTTGCCCAAATTATTCGGACAAAATGGAATCAAACCAAGTCGTATTTTCAAAAAATGTCGTTGAGTTCGTAACGGTCGGTGTGGAATATTGCCGCCTGCTCGAACAGGCCACGGAATATAGCCGCACCGAGTTCGTCGATCGCTGCGTGAAACTTCTGCCTCTTCTTTACCTGAAAGCGACCCTGTTGCCCGACAGCGTTGCCGAAAATGAGGAACCGGCCGAAGAGTTTGTCACCGAAGAGGCTTACGGCATGATTGCCAATACGGTTGCATCCATCTTGGGTAGCAAAGACGACTATTTGGTTACCTTCCACCCCGAAATGAAATTCAGCGATACAGCCGTGATTGCCAACATTTCGGAGGATTTGGCCGACATCTACCAAGATATCAAAAACTTCACCATGGTATATAGCATCGGTTACGAACCGTCGATGAACGATGCCCTTCTCACCTGCAAGGATAACTTTGCCGCTTTCTGGGGACAGAAACTGGTAAACGGTCTCGCGGCGTTGCACAACCTCCGCTTTAACGAAGACGAACTTGAAGATGAGACCGACAGTGAAAAAGAGGGTCAGGGCGACTGGTTTGGCCACAACCAGTGGGAGTCTGACGATATTGATCAGGAATTGAAAAATTGGGAATAAGTTGACTCATTCAAATATCACAAAAGAGGAGATAAACACTCTGCCGGTGGTGCTATTCGAAGGGCGGATCTTTGTAGTCCAGTCCGAAGAAGAGGCCAACAAGGCAGTTGCCTATCTGTCAAAATTCGAAGAAATCGGTTTTGACACCGAGACCCGCCCCGCCTTTAAGAAAGGTGTGCGTCACCAGGTATGCCTGCTTCAACTCTCTACCGCAGACACCTGCTTCTTGTTCCGGCTCAACCACATCGGGCTGCCGGCATCCGTCATTTCATTGCTTACCGACGAAAAGGTCAAGAAGATTGGCTTGGCGATCAAGGATGACTTTGTAGCTTTGGGCCGAAGAACGCCGTTTATCCCCAAAGGGCAAGTCGAACTTCAGCATTTCGTAAAACAATACGGCATCCTCGACAACAGCCTACAAAAAATATTTGCCCTGCTTTTCCGCCAGAAAATATCGAAAAGCCAGCGCCTCACCAACTGGGAGGCCGATGTGCTGACCGAAGCTCAAAAGAAATATGCAGCTACCGATGCCTGGGCATCCCTTCGGATCTATCAAACACTGATACAAACCGAGCAAGAGATCGAAGAAAACCTGAACACCAAACCGAATTCATTAACCGAATAATATGTCATACAAAAAAATATTTCTCAAATCCGGCAAAGACCAATCGTTGAAACGTTTCCATCCCTGGGTTTTCTCCGGGGCAATCGCCCGTGCGGAGGGAAATCCGGAAGAAGGCGAAGTGGTGGAAGTTTACACCGCTGAAAAAACGTTCATCGCCATCGGTCACGCGCAGATTGGCAGCATTGCAGTACGCGTCCTTTCCTTCGAGCAGGAAGCGATCGATCACCAGTTTTGGGTAAAACGGCTTAAGGCTGCCTTCGAACTGCGTAAAACCCTGGGATTGGTTGCAGGAGAGCAAAATAACGCATATCGTTTGGTACATGGTGAAGGTGACAACCTCTCCGGATTAATCGTAGATGTGTATGCGGGAACTGCCGTCATGCAGGCACACTCTCCCGGCATGCACTTTGCCCGACATGAAGTAGCCAAAGCCATGAAAGAGGTGATGGGTAACGATTTGCAAAATATCTACTATAAATCGGAAACTACACTTCCTTATAAAGCCGAACTGGGTCAGGAGAACGGATTTCTGTTGGGCGGACATGCCGAGCCGGTTGCCGTTGAGAATAGCCTGAAGTTTCATGCCGACTGGCTCAAAGGCCAGAAAACCGGTTTCTTCGTGGATCAGCGCGACAACCGTTCGTTGCTGGAGAAATACTCAGCAGGTCGTTCCGTACTCAATATGTTCTGCTATACCGGTGGATTCTCATTTTATGCAATGCGTGGAAATGCCAAACTGGTGCATTCTGTGGACAGCTCCGGCAAAGCCATCGAACTTACCAATAAAAACGTTGAGCTTAATTTCCCGGGTGATCCACGCCACGAAGCTTTTGCGGTGGACGCTTTCAAGTTTTTGGACAATATGGGGGATAATTACGATCTCATCATTCTTGACCCACCTGCATTTGCAAAACATAAAGATGTACTGCGCAATGCGCTCCAGGGCTACCAAAAGCTGAATGCAAAAGCCTTCCGCAAGATTAAGCCCGGAGGCATTCTGTTCACATTCTCGTGTTCACAGGTCGTAAGCAAGGATAATTTCAGACTAGCGGTATTTAGCGCAGCAGCTCAATCTGGACGTAAGGTGCGAATTTTGCATCAGCTTACACAGCCGGCCGATCACCCGATCAACATTTATCATCCCGAAGGCGAATACCTGAAAGGACTGGTGTTGTACGTTGAATAGGTCATTTGCTTACATTTTGAAAGGACAATGCATTCAATCTATACATGAAAATAAACGAGCCCTTTCAAAATAACACTCGACTGTTAAATGAGTTAAAACATAGCGATTTTCTCAAACGAGAATTATGCTGAATAACATAAAACCTTTATCTTTGCATCATGTTTTTCATGGTATTAGATTTAAGGTTAATAAAAGGTTGAAGGTTGTCGTGAGACAACCTTTTTCGTTTTCAATAAAACTCATCTCAAAATACAGAAACACAGCTCTCCCGGATGCAGCACTATCCCTTTATTCTGCGTCTCTTTCTTTTATAATAAAGGATTCTGAATTTTCATCGCTAATATTTCTAAATTTTCAATGTAATACTTGGATGATGTAGATTCTAACCCAAAATTGTTTCTATTTTTGCAGCTCTTATTCCCGACTTTAACTCATGCAATGCACACGAAAATGAAAATAAATAAGCTCATTCGTTTAAGTCTCTTTTCCTTTCTCTTTGCCCTTATCGCTTGTAACAGCACCGATAGCAGTTCTACAGACCTGTCAACTGATGCTGAAATCACATCATTCAAGCTTGTCGAAAATGACTCGGTTGCAGCTAATCTGAGCCTGGTTCATTTTACGATTGATCAGAATCAAAACCTGATTTACAATGCGGACTCCCTCCCTGTTGGCACGAGCCTGAAGACTAAATTACTGGCAACCATTTCGTTTGCTTCAGCTTCAAAAGCGACTATCTATTACTCCGGAACAGATTCTGCAACATATTCTTCTACTGATTCAATCAAATTTGCCAATCCGTTCCATATAAAAGTCGTAGCGTATGATGGAAAGACATCTAAGACCTACGAGGTAAAACTGAATGTACACCAACAGGTGCCAGACTCATTGGATTGGCAAATGCTTAACTCATCCGCCTGGAATTTCTCATATAACTCAAGCAAAACAGTCGCTTTTCAAGATAAATTCCTTACCTACTTTGATGCAGGCACAGGATTTTCTCTGTGGAGTTCAGCTCAAGGGGATGGCATACAATGGAACAGCGAGAGTTTAAGCGGCTTTCCTGCTAATGCAGATGTCAACTCAATCACCGCATTTAACGGAGCATTGTATATAACCACTTCCAGTCAGCAACTTTACAAATCCACAGATGGTAAGTCCTGGGCACAGACAGCAATCCCCGAAACCGGATTTGTAGCCATATTGGGAGCGATCAACGGACCGACTGGCGACAGCCGCTTAATGGTTGAAAAAGCAGTGGGAGGCAAATATTACCTGGCTTACACTACCGATGGTAATTCGTTTACCAATTGTCGTGACATTACAGCTTCCGACGAACAGGAGAAGTTTCCGGTTAGTGACTTCTCTGTGATAATAAAACCAGGAACTAAATCAAATAAATTAACTGTAATTGGTGCTATTGAAGAAGATGGTATTTTAAAACCTTACGTTTATCAAATGTATTGGGATAGTTACGGTGAATTACAATATGCTGCTAACATCAATAACTATTACAGTTATGCGAAATATTACAAAGGATTCTCTGCCCGGAAAGGAGCTATAGCTTTCTATTATGATGGTAAAATGGTGGTAGCCGGAGGTCAGGGAAGCAGTGCATATAATAATGATATGTACACCTCTATTGATAACGGTATCTCCTGGCAAAAGCAGGATTCTATGATAAATCTTCCGAAAACATTTGTTGCACGCGCCAATGCATCAACTTATGTAGATGCTAATGATTTCGTGTGGATTTTTGGAGGGTATAACCAATCAGGACCGGTAAAAGAGATCTGGAGAGGTCGTATCAATCGCTTTGGCTTTCTTAATAAGTAGTAATCTTTATTAGCCGTAAATACTGAAGATAACGGTTTGGCGTTATTTATAGATAACGTTAATAGCCATTGAAGATGAAACTTACAATAAAAATAATCGTACTGACCTGTATCGTTCTCGGTTTGTCAGAATCTGCTAATGCACAGCAATATCTTTATGAGATAGGCCCAACAGCAGGAGCTTCTTTTTATAGTGGCGATGCCAATAACTATGCCTATTTTCAGAAACCGCAGTCAGTGTTTGGCATCAGTCTCCGTCGGAATTTCAACTTCCGTACGGCTTTGAAACTGGATTTGTTAAGTGCGAATGCCGCTTACGATCCGATTAAAGAAAATCTGCCGGACCCAAATGTAGCATCTAAAACGATTAACTATTTTGATGCAAATGCACATTTGGAATACAGTTTTTTCAGCTATAGCGATAGTTTTGAATATAAGGAGACGCGACGTTTTACACCTTACATTTTCACCGGAATTGGTACAAACTTCGTAAACGGGTCAGTAATACCCTATTTACCAATCGGTGTAGGTATTAAGTATAAGATTTTTCATCGGTGGAGTGTTGGTTTGGAATATTCGGCCAATATGATGTTCAAAGATAACTTTGAAGGAGATCCATCACTGGATAATCCATATAAGGCAAATAGCAGCATTTTTAAAAATAACGATTGGGTATCATACCTGAAATTTAATCTGACGTTTGATTTCTGGGAACGCGGATGCAGATGTAATAAGAATAAATAATGACATTAAAAACACAGATAGATCCTCAAAAGCTCCCTCGCCATATCGCCATTATCATGGATGGAAACGGACGCTGGGCTAAACTTCATGGCAAGCCCCGAAGTTATGGCCACCAATACGGTGTAGAAAGTGTACGTAAGGTTATTGAAGCTGCTGTTGATCTGAAAATTGAATACCTTACACTGTACACATTCTCGAGTGAAAACTGGAACAGACCAGATGAGGAAGTTCAGGCATTGATGGGATTGCTGGTTCATGCCATCGAGCACGAAAAAGCGAACCTGAATAAAAATAACATCCGGATGAAGGTTATCGGGGATACTGAAAGACTTTTCCCGGAAGTTCGCGAAAAATTATTCAACTGCATTGACGATCTGTCTCAGAATACCGGACTAACGCTGGTACTGGCTTTGAGCTATTCGTCCCGTTGGGAAATATTAAACGCAGCGCAAAAGATTGCGACTTTGGCAAAAGAGGAGAAACTTGATCCGTCAGAGATTGACGAATCCTTATTTAGTCAAATGCTAACCACCAAAGAAATTCCGGATCCTGACCTGATGATTCGCACAGGCGGGGAAATCCGCATCAGTAACTTCCTGCTGTGGCAGGCTGCTTATACCGAACTTTATTTCACTGATGAATTTTGGCCTGATTTTAATGCCGAAAGTCTCTATAAAGCCATTTGCTTTTACCAGACACGTGAACGACGTTTCGGAAAGACAAGTGAACAAGTAAAATAATCGAGCTAACCGAAGAATATTCAATGCAAATGCTAAAGAAACTTATTTTCACGATTGCCTTTATTGCCGGATGCGCAATAGTTAATGCGCAACAAACAGCCACACAAGACACCATTGTTAATCCGGTTATTCAATACAACAATTCTCCTCAAAAATATGAGATTGCAGGTATTACCGTTTCAGGTGTAAAGAATTATGAAGACTACGTGATTATTGGCTTTTCAGGGCTAACAGTTGGTCAGCAGATTACTGTTCCGGGAGATGACATCACCAATGCAGTGAAACGTTTCTGGAAACATGGTCTTTTCTCCGATGTACAAATCAAGGCAACTAAAATCTACAAAAACAAGATTTGGCTTGATATAGCGCTCAAGCAGCGCCCCCGCATCTCCGAGATTAATTATATCGGAATGAAAAAGTCTGATAAAGACGATATAGAGTCAAAACTGGGTTTGGTTAAAGGTAACCAGATTACCCCAAACATCATTGACCGGGCAAAAAAAGTGATTCAAAAACATTACGAAGAAAAAGGATTCCGTAATGTGGATGTCAAAATTGAGCAGAAAGAGGACCTGAGTAAAGAAAATCAGGTACAGGTTTATATTGAAGTGGACCGTAAAATGAAGACCAAAGTTCAGAATATCTTCATTAACGGAAATCAGGCATTGACGGCAAACAGACTTCAACGCGTAATGAAAAAAACCAACGAAAAAGGGAAACTGCTTAACTTTTTCCGTCAAAAGAAATTCGTAGAAACAGACTTTGCAGCAGATAAAGAATTGATAATTAAGAAATACAACGAACTGGGATATCGAGACGCTGTTATTCTTAAAGACAGTATAGCTAAAGTCAATGAGCAATTGGTCAATGTTTACCTGACTCTTGACGAAGGTAAAAAATACTATATCCGCAGTATTAAATGGGTTGGAAATACCATTTACCCGTCATCTTACCTGGATCAGGTATTGAGGATGAAGAAGGGAGACGTATATAATCAGAAAATGCTTGACGACCGAACTCAGGCAGATGACGATGCTGTTGCTAATGAATACATGAATAACGGTTATCTGTTCTTTAATCTTGAACCGGTTGAAGCTAATGTTTCTAACGACTCCATTGACCTAGAAATGCGTATCACAGAAGGCAAACCCGCAACAATTAATAAAGTAGAAATCAAAGGTAACGACCGCTTGTATGAACATGTGATTCGCCGTGAGCTTCGTACTAAGCCAGGCCAGCTATTCAACAAATCAGATATCCAGCGTTCGGCTCGTGAAATTGCTCAAACCGGACACTTCAACCCTGAAAACATGGATATCCGCCCAACTCCGAATCAGGAAAACGGAACCGTGGATATTCTTTACGGTTTGGAATCAAAAGCAAATGATCAGGTTGAATTTTCTGCAGGATGGGGACAAACCGGTATTATCGGTAAATTAAGCCTGAAGTTCACGAACTTCTCTATGAGAAACTTCTTGCATCCGAGTACCTATAAGGGAATTATACCACAAGGAGATGGACAGACCCTAACTATCAGTGGACAGACCAATGCGAAGTATTATCAATCTTACAGTATCTCTTTCATGGAGCCCTGGTTTGGAGGAAAACGTCCCAACTCTTTATCTGTATCGGCATATTACAGTAAACAGACCGGAATGAGCAGCACCTATAATAACAGCTATTATAACAACTATTACAGCAATTATTATGGAAGCTCTTATGGCGGATACGGTAATAGCTATTATGACTATTCATCAATGATCGACCCCGAAAAATATATGCAAATGCTGGGGCTTTCTGTTGGGTTCGGCAAACGTTTGACCTGGCCTGATGACTATTTCTCATTCCAGTCAGAGCTATCTTTGCAACGTTATATGATGAAAAACTGGAATTATTTCCTTGTAACTAATGGTAACAGCAACAATTTCAGCCTGAATCTGACTTTAAGCAGAAGTTCGATTGATAATCCGACATTTACCCGTTACGGATCAACATTCACGTTATCAGCTCAAATTACTCCACCCTACTCATTGTTTGACGGAAAAGATTATTCTCAAATCACGAACAATGCGGAGAAATACAAATGGGTAGAATATCATAAATGGAAATTCAAATCACGTACATTTATGCCTATTACCAATAAATTCATCTTAGCTACCCGTGCGGATTATGGATTTGTTGGTTACTATAATAAAGATAAGAAATCGCCATTTGAAACCTTCTATATGGGAGGTGATGGTATGACCGGATATACTGGTATGTATGCAACCGAAACCGTTGCTTTGCGAGGATATCAAAATGGCTCCTTATCAAACGCAGGTTATGGATATGCCTATTCACGACTTGGTCTTGAGATGCGTTATCCATTCATTTTACAACCATCTTCGACCATTTATGGATTGACATTCCTCGAAGCCGGCAACTCCTGGGTTGATATTAAAGATTTCAATCCGTTTACCTTAAAACGTTCTGCTGGTGTTGGTGTACGTATCATGCTTCCGATGATTGGACTTTTAGGAATTGACTGGGCATACGGATTTGATAAAGTAGCGTCGTCAACCGGAGCATTGACCCGACAATATAGTGGTAGCAACTTCCACTTCATTATCGGTCAGGAATTCTAAAGTCAGATGTATTTTACATTCTCAAAATAGTCAAATAAGTTATTAACCTTTAATACAAAAGCATTATGAGAAAGATGATTATCGCAGCTGTTTTGTTTGTTGCTGCAACATGTTCGGGTATGGCTCAAAAGTTTGCACTTATTGATACAGAGTATATTTTGAAAAATATCCCATCATACGAAATGGCTTCAGAGCAACTGAATAAAGTATCCGCTAAGTGGCAGGCTGAGGTAGATGCCTCATCGAAACAAGCCAAAGAGATGTATAAGAAATACCAATCTGAAATGGTATTTCTGTCAGATGAGATGAAAACTAAGCGAGAAGAAGAAATCGTGAAGAAAGAAAAGGAAGTAGTCGAATTACAACGCAAATATTTTGGACAGGATGGTGAGCTTTTCAAAAAACGGGAAAGCCTTATCAAACCCATCCAGGACGATATTTACAATGCTGTCAAAGCCATTTCTGAAGAAAAAGGTTATATGTTGGTTTTGGATAAATCCTCTGCTAATAACTTCATATTTGCCAATCCCAAAATAGATATTAGTAATGAAGTGTTGGCTAAGCTCGGTTATTCAAAATAAATTTCTACATTTGCGCATCTAAATCAAACATTTATAAACCATTATTTTTATGCTTAGAAAAATCGCATTATCACTACTATTAATTTGTTCAGTAGGTTTATTTGCTCAGGATCTTAAATTCGGGCATGTTAGTATTCAGGATTTAGCATCTTCAATGCCTGAAATGATTGACGGAAGAAAGAAGCTTGACGATACATCAAAACAATACGAAAAAGAGCTTGCCCAAATGTATTCCGATTTGAACAAAAAGTACACTGAGTTTACAAGCGCAAAAGACTCTTTGCCAGAAAGCATCAAAAACCGTAGAATTGAGGAATTGCAAGGACTGGAACAACGTTTCAACAACTTCAAACAACAAAGCAGTGAAGAGATTCAGAAACAACAGTCTGAACTCGAAAGATCAGTTATGGAAATGATCGTAAAAGCAGTGAAAGCTGTAGGAGACGAAAACGGATATGTATATATCATGGATAAAAACTCAGCTCTTTACATATCTTCAACTAAAAGCATTGACGTTACAGAATTGGTAAAGGCAAAACTTAAAGCTATGCCAAAACCAGCTGCTACAACTGCTAAACCTGGAGTTACAACTCCAAAACCGGCTGCTCCAGCTGCAAAACCAAGAAGATAATCAGGTTTTAAAATACGAAAAAAGAAAAGGATGATTTATATCATCCTTTTCTTTTTTCAACCTACTTGATATAGAGCATTTACCTAAATCTGGTTCTAACATTATCTCTAAATCGTAAAATTATGACTAAGCTGCCCTCTCAACCCGGCCCAATTGGCGTATTTGATTCAGGATATGGCGGGTTGACCATACTCCAACATTTCCGGGAAATATTGCCCCAGTACGATTATATATATCTGGGAGATAATGCAAGGACCCCTTATGGGCCACGTTCATTTGAGGTCGTATATGAGTTTACCCTGCAGGCGGTAAATAAGTTATTTGAAATGGGGTGTCATTTGGTCATTCTGGCCTGTAACACAGCATCAGCTAAAGCTCTCCGAAACATTCAACAAAAGAATCTGCCACATATAGACCCTAATCGTCGTGTTTTGGGGATCATTCGCCCTACTGTCGAAATTGTCAATGAAATTACAAAAACCAAGCACGTAGGTGTCTTAGGAACCGCCGGAACCATTCAGTCCCAGACGTATAATATTGAAATTGCAAAGCTTTATCCTGACATTGTAACCGTTGGTGAAGCTTGTCCGATGTGGGTTCCATTGGTAGAGAATTCGGAATATAACCAACCGGGAGCTGACTATTTTGTAAAAAAGTATGTGGATAATATTCTCTGCAAGGACCCACAGATTGATACTCTTATTTTAGGTTGTACCCATTATCCTCTTTTAGCGCCTAAAATCAAACAGTTTTTACCGGAAGGAGTCAGATTGTTATCTCAGGGACAATATGTTGTCAAAAGCCTTCAGGATTATCTGCAACGCCATCCTGAGATGGATGAAAAATGCACCAAACAGGGCCGTTGTAGTTTCTACACGACAGAGTCTGAAGCTAAATTTGCGATTGCTGCATCCGTCTTCCTGAAGGAGAAAGTAGATGTTCATCGAATTACTTTGGAATAACACTACAATTTCCCCCAATAAAAAAGCCTTGTAATCTGATGATCAATCAGATGACTACAAGGCTTTTCTTATTTGTACCCTCGCCGGGAATCGAACCCGAATCTAAAGTTTAGGAAACTTTCGTTCTATCCATTGAACTACAAGGGCAAAATCGACAGCAAAATTAATATAATTCGGATATTAAGCAAACTCAGAATTTGTTCAGAAGAGCATTTTAAGTACTTCAAATGACTTTATTTCCGGAAAACCAGTCAGATGGAGTCGGTAATACTCAAAAAGAATAGAGATAATCTGTTGTCGTTCTTCTCGAGAAAGCGGATATTCATGTAGATTATCAAAGGTTAATTGAAGAATATCGTGCAAGACTTTTGATTCTTTAGCTTTCAAATAATGATTGTGGAATGGAGTTTTATCAGTATAAATCCCATTAATCAAATCAAAATAGGTATTATCAGCATAGTGGTCAATATTCGGGTAAAATCCTAAATACGCAGACAGTTTAAACAGAAATACCAGATGAAAATTCGCGACACTCTTTTCTGATAAATCAAGAATCTGAATCGCATGTTCAATAAAATGAAATAGATTCAGGCTCTGCTCATGCTCATGCACCGCCTTATAAATAAATTCGGCTAAAAATTGAGCCAGGGATAGTTTAATGGGATGATATGGGATCTGGTTAAGGGGTGTATCTATTTGTGCTTCTTTAATCCGATGGATATCTTTTTTTATTTGAAAATCGATTTCCAGATTCAATATCGATAGCGGCTGAAACATGTTAGATTTAATAACTGTTTTTTTGCTTCTGCTCACAGGCAGAAAACAAGACAGTTTCCCTCTTTTTTCAGTCAACAGATATACAATAGACAAGTTGTCCTTATAAGGTAGTGAATACAAAACAATGCTTCTGGTTTTCTCTATCATAATCTTTACACACAAAAGTCAGCAAAAGTAACATTTTCCTGCCCTTCATTTCAAAAACAAGTTCCCTTTATTATACAAATAGGAATACAACGGATTAAAATAGACCATTTATCTCATTCAATAATTATTGCAATACGTATGA
Source organism: Parabacteroides sp. FAFU027 (assembly GCF_022808675.1). Lineage (NCBI taxonomy): Bacteria > Pseudomonadati > Bacteroidota > Bacteroidia > Bacteroidales > Tannerellaceae > Parabacteroides > Parabacteroides sp. FAFU027. Next base: position 12,738 of record NZ_JAKZKV010000004.1, on the reverse strand, counting down.
AAATTCAAGTCCAGTCTAATTACCGCTGAACCTTAATGATATTTCTTCAGAAATTATCATTTTAATCACCATCACATAATAAGCAATAATACACCCTGAATATAAATGAATTACATAAAACCAGAGCTGATATTCGAGTTAGGTGGCTCAAAAAAACAAGCAGAAAGATGATTTTTTCATCAGAACATTTTGTCAATTCAAATATCTGTTCTATCTTTGCACTCGCAAACGGGAAACATGGTTGCTGAATAAAAAGAAAGCACCTACCTAAGAAGGCCCATTCGTCTATCGGTTAGGACGCAAGATTTTCATTCTTGAAAGAGGAGTTCGATTCTCCTATGGGCTACAATAAAAATAAAAACTAACGAATTTAAGGAGATTAGTCGAGATGGCAAATCATAAATCATCAGAAAAAAGAATCAGACAAACCCGCGTAAGAAGATTGCGTAACAGATATTACGCAAAAACAGCGAGAAATGCAGTGAAAAAATTGCGCTCAACTACAAATAAAGAAGAAGCAATTGCATTGTATCGTAGCGTAAGTGGTTTGTTGGATAAATTGGCTAAGAAAAATACTATCCACAAAAACAAAGCTAACAACTTAAAATCTAAGTTGGCTGTTTACGTGAACAAATTAGCTTAATCGGCGCATAGTATAGCTGAGCCTCAAAATAGTATTGAGCAATACAATTATAGAGGGCCCATTCGTCTATCGGTTAGGACGCAAGATTTTCATTCTTGAAAGAGGAGTTCGATTCTCCTATGGGCTACCAAAAGACTCCGGATGAAATCCGGAGTCTTTTGTCATATATACAAAGACAAAATCTATAAATTTCCTCAAAGTCTATTCTCTTTGATCCATATATAGATCTGTATAGCCCACCACATTCACACTTGCATTCATGTCTTTTTCTGGTTTAACTCTCGGTTTAACCTTGGAGTCAAATCAGAGTTAAGCCAGCGCAAAAAAACTACACAATAAGACACAAAAAAAAGGCAGTCGCATTTTACTGTAACTGCCTTGTAATCAGCGGAGAGGAAGAGATTCGAACTCTCGAAACCCTTTAGGGGTTTACACGCTTTCCAGGCGTGCCTCTTCAACCACTCGAGCACCTCTCCTAATTGATGTTTTCCTTTCGGTGAAACGTGACGCAAAAGTAATCTTTTTTTTCGAGCTGGAAAGGGCTGGATGTGATTTTTCCCAAAAAAGGTACTACATTTCCGGAAATGCTGTGGGAAAAAGCTGTTTTGCATTTTGGGTGGTAGTGTTTGCCACCTCTTTTACATCGCAATCATAAATTTCAGCCAGTTTACCTGCGATAATCCTTAAGTAGGAGGGATGATTTCGTTTTCCACGATGAGGGGCCGGAGTCAGATAGGGAGCATCGGTTTCCAATACTAGGCGGTTCAATGGTACGTTTTTAAGTATATCTTTCAAATTCGAATTCTTAAACGTCACAATTCCATTTATCCCCAGAAAGAAGTTTTCCAGATTAAGTATTTCCTTAGCCTCCTCTTCTGTCCCACAGAAACTGTGAAACACACCTGTCAAACCGTTAGTTCCAACTTCTTGTAATGCGGCCATTGTCTCACGATGTGAATTTCTGACATGAATCACAACCGGGAGTTGCATCTCTTTAGCCCATTCTATCTGAGTTTGAAATACTATTTTTTGTTTGTCGGCAAACTCACTGCTCCAATAGAGGTCAATTCCGATTTCGCCAATACCACAATATTTACGATTATCCAGTTCTTCTTTGATCCGATTTAATTGGGTCTGGTAGTTATTATCAACACTGGTCGGATGAAGACCCATCAGAGGAATGCAATAGCCCGGATATTTTGATTCCAGATCAAGCATCGGCTGAATGGACTCCAGATCAACGTTAGGCATGAAAATACGGGAAATGCTATGTTCACGGGCATTGGCTATGACCTGCTCTATATCATCGAGATAATCTTCCTGGTAAATATGGGAATGCGTATCAATTAAATTCATTAGATCCTGATTAAGATTCGCGATACATTAATTTATCCGCCAAAGAAAGCAGTTCAGCTTTACGTTCGGAAGTCACATTTAACCCGTTTAATGCAGCAATTGATTGCTGGTAATATTCGTTGATTTTTTCTTCGCAAAGCGCCTTTATTCCTACTTCATTGTAAAGAGCTGTAATGGCTGCCACTTTTTCTTCACGGTCAAAATCCGTCTTATTTAACCAAGCTTCAAACTGTCCTTTTTGTTGTGGATTGGCCAATTCGAGAGACTTTATCAGCATAAAAGTCTTTTTGTTGCAGGTGATGTCTCCGCCAATGGCTTTGCCGAATTTCGCAGGGTCTCCATATACATCAAGTAAATCGTCTTTGAGCTGGAAGGCCAGACCGATTTTCTCTCCAAACTCATACAACAAGTCCGCATCTTTATCCGACGCACCTCCGATAATGGCTCCAGTCTTAAGGGCGCAAGCCAGTAAAACAGCCGTTTTCAGGCGAATCATCTCCAGATATTCGTCAACCGTAACATCATCACGGTTTTCAAAATCCATATCGTATTGCTGGCCCTCGCAAATCTCAAGCGCTGTCTGAGAAAATAGATTGATGACTTCCGCCAAATGAGCCGATGGGCATTGAGCCACCCATTGGTAGGCTATGATTTGCATGGCATCACCGGATAAGATTGCCGTATTGGGAGACCAGACTTTATGAACCGTTGGCTTTCCACGACGAATATCTGCCTTATCCATCACGTCATCGTGAAGCAATGTGAAGTTATGGAAGATTTCTATGCCAATGGCAGGCTGCATGGCTTGCTGTGGAGTATCACTATACAGATTGCATGCCATAAGGGCCAAAATCGGACGCACCCGTTTGCCTCCTAATGAAAGGGCATACTGTGCCGGCTGATAAAGTCCGGCCGGTTGTTTATCAAAGTTGATGTTATCTATTTCGCTATTAACAAGCATAAGTAGTTGGTCGAAATTATAAAGCATTGTCTGTAAGATTGATTTGAATTCAGGTGCAAAAATAAGAGAAGCTAACTGAATAGCCTCTCTTATTGGGTTAAACTATCTCGAAATCACTCGATTTTAGTTTTGAAGTTTGAAATTGACCGGCAAAGTATATCTCACCTTTACGGGCTTTCCTCTTTGTTTGCCGGGCTTCCACGGCGGCATATTGTTAATGACGCGTAACGCTTCGGCATCGAGTGACGCATCAACACCTCTGATTACTTTTGCATTTGTGACCCGGCCATCACTATTAACGACAAACTCACAAATAACCCTGCCCTGAACTCCATTTTCCAAAGCTGAGACAGGATACCGGATGTTGTTGTTCAGATACTTTTGTAATTCCTCGGTACCTCCCGGAAATTCGGGCATTTGCTCGACTACAATAAATGCCTCTTGCGCTTCTTCCGTAATCTGACTTGACGAAGCTTCTGCCTCTTCGGTGCTTTTGGGGATCGGAGCGTTAATATCTTCAGAGCCTTTATAAGTAACAACACCTACTGCGGCTTTTGAGCTAATTACTTCCTGTTGGGTGGCAAACTCTTCCTTTTCGTTAACCTCTTCATCAGGTTTAATGACAGGAGGAACAAATTTGATAGAAGAACGCATCTGTACGGCAGCCGGAGGTGGGGATGTTATGGCTCTGGGTACATCAGCACTCTTTTTAGGTTTATCCAGTTTAATCATAGATAACTCCCGGATAGATTCATCCGAAATCTTTTTCTTAGGAGTTATATATTTCAGGAAAACAGGAGTACAAATGCCTAACAAGAATAATGTTACAGCAATTGCAAAAGCTTTCAGAAGACGTTTTGCACTGCTTTTGCGGAGGTCAGGTGCGCCGTAAGCCTGATTCTTTCCTTCAAAGACCATGTCCACCCACTCTTCACTGTTGATATTTATTTTGGGTGCCATAATTATTTCTCCTTAGTTTAAGATTAAACAATCCGGAAATCAGAAATTCGTAAAAATAGTACAGACTTTAAATCTCTTGAAAACAGTATTTTGAATCGAAAGACTCGTAAGGTCGAGCAATGAAGCTTCGATATACATTATAACAATTAAGAGGCGTGTTTATTTCTTTAAGAGGCTGCATTTTTGCAAACGGAGCAAAGATTCTTCGCTCCTGATTTGAACGTGTTTGCGTGACACAAACCACATTTTGGAATTATCTTTGTGTCCGGATAAATTTGAATGATTATGAATCTGAAATATGCAGTTATAGGAACCGGTGCTATCGGTGGATTTTACGGTGGAATGCTGGCCAAATCTGGCAAAGAGGTGCACTTCCTGTTCAATACCGATTATGCGCATGTAAAACAGCACGGCCTGAAAGTGGATTCCGTGACCGGAGACTTTCATTTGTCAAACGTATTGGCTTATAACAATACTACAGACATGACACCTTGTGACGTTATCCTCGTCGGGCTGAAGACCACGAATAACCACCTGTTGAAAACTTTGCTACCCCCACTGATTAAGCCTGATACGCTCGTGATTCTGATTCAGAACGGGCTTGGGGTAGAAGAGGATTTAGCTAAAGATTTTCCCAATTTGAACATTGCCGGGGGGCTTGGATTTATCTGTTCCAATAAAATCGGGCCGGGGCATATCGCTCATCTTGATTTCGGCAAACTGACCGTTGGGGCTTATCAAAACAATAATCCCGAAGTACTCCGACAGGTGTGTGATGATCTTGATCAGGCTGGTGTGCCAGCTGACATTGCTCCTGATCTGAATGTTGCTCGTTGGAAAAAGCTTGTTTGGAACATACCATTTAATGGCATGACTGTAGTGCTCAATACCACAACCGATAAGCTGGTGCAAAATGCCGATAGTCAGGCCTTGATTTATGACCTGATGCTCGAAGTGATACAGGGCGCTAACCACTGCGGTGCAGAAGTCAGCGAAGGCTTTGCCAAAAAGATGATTGAAATGACCCTTTCCATGACTCCTTATGCACCGAGTATGAAGCTCGATTATGACCACCACCGGGAATTGGAAACCGGATATATCTATTCCCGTCCGATTCAGGCGGCATTAGCAGCCGGATATGATATGCGCAAAGTAAAAATGCTGGAACAACAACTGAAGTTTATCCAACAAACCTATTTGTAAATTTTATTGGCCTCTCCATCGGAGAGGTTTTTTTATTTCCGAAAAGTACCACCGCTTTTCTGATAAGTGTTACCAATACAACCTGTATAATTCCCAACTTTGCAATATCAAATTAAACGATAAACAATTCAAATACATAGGAATTATGAAAAAGACTTTGGTAATCTCAGCTCACCCGAATATCGGACAATCGACAGCAAACGCATATATTCTCGACCAACTGAATGAATCAACTTCGACAACCGTTCGCCATCTGGATTCCATTTATCCCGATTATCAGATTGACGTAGCTGCTGAACAGCAACTGCTGCAAGAATCGGATGTGGTAGTATTCCAGTTCCCGCTATTCTGGTACAGCGTGCCTCCAATGCTGAAAAAGTGGTTCGATGATGTTTTCACTTATGGATTTGCATACGGGGAAAACGGCGACAAACTTAAAGGAAAAAAGGTCTTGCTTTCCGTCACCACCGGTGGGCCGGAAGAGGCTTATTCATCAACGGGATATAATCAAATTAGCGTAAAAGAGGTACTGGTTCCGCTTATCCAGACCTTTAAGCTGACTCAGATGGAGTTTGTTGATCTCAATGTATCTTACGCTATGGTTGCCATGCAGCACGGTGAAGAGGCAGTATTAACCAAAGCGAAAGATCATGTACAAAAATTGGCCGACCAACTGGCTGCCTTATAACATCAAGAGATAGCGTGAGTGTAATTGTGTGTGTTATTAGTGAAAAATGAAGGGAACTACTCTCTTCATTTTTTGTTTTATACCCAAACTGTAGATTGGGATGGCACATAATCTTATTATTTTCGGTGGAATGAGTGTGTTGATAATCGCGGCTTCGTGGCACACACTTTTTCATTTACGGAGTCATGGTTTTTATCGTTTCTTTGCCTGGGAGTGTATGGCGTGGCTTTTGGCCGTGAATTACCGGTATTGGTTTGTAGAGCCCTACAGCTTTGGGCAAATTGTTTCGTGGATATTGCTTTTCGTCTCCATCTATCCCGTTACAGCCGGATTGCTATTATTCAGAAAAATGGGGAAAGCCGGCCATGCGCGTCACGATGAACCGCTCTACGATTTTGAAAAAACGACCGAACTGATTCAGACCGGCATATATAAATATATCCGCCATCCGATGTATTGCTCGCTTATCATACTCAACTGGGGAATCTACTTCAAACATGCCAGCCTGCTTCTACTCCCTTTTGCTTTGTGCGCAACACTGTTTTTGTATCTGACGGCAATAATGGATGAAAAGGAATGCATCACCTATTTTGGAGAATCTTACCGCGAATATATGAAACGGACGAAACGGTTTATTCCGTTTATCTGGTGAGCCCCTTGCGAATACTTCTTTGATTAATGGAAGAAAATGCGATTTTGATGAAAGCCATTGCGCTAGTGACGAATGTCATTGCGGTATCGTTGTTGGCCATTGCGCGACCGTAGATCTCTATTGCGCTATCATTGTTGACCACTGCGCTACTTGAGATCGTCATTGCGCGGGTGATGAAAGCCATTGCGTGACCTGCGATCATCATTGCGTGACTGAAGATGGTCATTGCGCGATCTGCGGAGATCAATGCTGGAGTGACAAATGCCATTGTGTCAGGTGCGAATACCACTGCGAGACCGATCAATGCCATTGTGTCAGTGTCTATGATCATTGTGCAATCGAAGGTGGTCACTGTGCGACTGACGAAAGCCATTGTTTGACCAATGGAAGTGACTATGCGACAATGCTCGCTCTTTGGTAGTCTCCTCCGAGTGGAGTATCTTTGTATTCAATAAAAATAGCATTTGCATAAATATGAAAATAGGAAATATCGACCTGGGCGAACGCCCCGTTTTTTTGGCACCGATGGAAGATGTGACTGACCCGTCATTCCGCCTGATGTGCAAAAAGTTTGGCGCCGATATGGTTTATACGGAGTTTGTGTCAGCCGATGCACTCATCCGCAGTGTCAATAAGACCCGGCTAAAACTCGAAATCTGTGATGAAGAACGTCCCGTAGCCATCCAGATTTACGGCCGTGATGTGGAAACGATGGTGGAAGCCGCCAAAATCTGTGAAGAGGCGAAACCGGATATCCTCGACATCAACTTTGGCTGCCCGGTGAAACGTGTGGCCGGTAAAGGTGCCGGTTCGGGTATGTTGCGCAATGTACCACTTATGCTCGAAATCACCCGCGAGGTAGCTAAAGCCGTAAATATTCCCGTAACGGTAAAAACCCGTTTGGGCTGGGATAACGATTCTAAAATCATCGTCGAGCTGGCCGAACAGTTGCAGGATTGTGGCATTGCAGCTCTTACTATCCACGGCCGTACCCGCAGCCAGATGTACACCGGCGAGGCTGACTGGACGCTAATCGGAGAGGTAAAAAACAATCCCCACATGCACATTCCCATCATCGGGAACGGTGACATTGTGACTCCCGAAGCTGCCAAGAGCATGTTTGACCTGCACGAGGTGGATGCGGTGATGATTGGCCGCGGCTCAATCGGTCGTCCCTGGATTTTCAAAGAGGTAAAACATTACCTACAAACGGGGGAACACATGCCTCCAATCTCTTTTGCCGAAAAGATGGAGATTATGCGTCAACAAGTAAACCAAAGCGTGGAGCGCCTGGACGAACGCCGCGGAATATTGCACATCCGCCGCCACCTGGCTGCCACTCCGATATTCAAAGGAATACCGAACTTTAAAGAAACCCGCATCGCAATGCTGCGCGCCGAACATGTTTCCGATTTATTCCATATCTTTGACGAAATCGTTGAGAAATACGGCTGCGAATACTAAATCCAGAACGCTCATCGTTAAATTAACACTAACTAAAACGACATTACAATGAAACGTTTCAATCTATTCCTTGCGGCATTTCTGTTGTTAGCCATTGGCGCAAATGCCCAGATAGGCAAAAAAGTAATCGGTGATAATCACTACATCCAGAAGATTAAAAAGGTGAGCGACTTCAAAAAACTGATTGTTAATCACGTAAAAGCCAATGTGATTTATTCAACCAACCGTGACTCTGCCGGATATGTCCGTATCTACGGAGAAGAAAATGTGGTGAATTTGCTCGATATTACTTCCGACGAAAAGAAGGAGTCTTTGGCCATTAAATACATCAATATGGCGAATGTCGAGAACGGATTACTGCTGATTTATGTCTTTAGCCCTGAAATCAGTCTGGTGGATATTACCGGAGGCGTAATCGTGGAAAGTAAGGACAAGATTACCTCGCAGGAATTGAAACTTGCGGTTTCGGGAAGCGGCCAGATTAAAATGACCAACCTGGATTGCAACAAGCTTACCGTAAGTCTGCTAACCGGTTCTGGTGATGTTTTGGTCAAAGGCAAAACGGTTGAAGCCAAATATAGCGTAGTTGGTGGTGGAGAAATCCGTGCTGATGAGCTGTTTGCTTCCAATGCAGGTTGCAGCCTTAAAGGAAACGGAAACATCGGCTGTAACGTTGATAAATTACTCAAGGCTTCTATTTGGGGTGTCGGCAACATCTACTATAAAGGAAATGCCGAAGTCAAATCCTCTATTATCGGCTCAGGAAATGTAAAGAAGCTGGATAAATAAGACCTTCTTTGATAAAAAAGTAAAGCGGTCAAAATCAACATTACGTTGGCTTTGACCGCTTTCTTTATCTACAAGATAGCATTATGCAAATTTCATCATCCGGCTCAGGTATTTACCGATAATATCGAATTCCAGATTTACTACAGAACCTTCCTTGATTTGGTGGAAGTTCGTATGTTCGTAAGTAAATGGAATAATGGCTACCTGAAAGCTGTTGTCAGCCGGATTACAAACGGTCAGACTCACGCCATTCACCGTCACCGAACCTTTATCTACCGTCATATAGCCTTTTTTAGCCATCTCTTTGTCAAAAGCATACTCGAAAGTAAAATACCAGCTACCATTAGCCTCTTCTACTTTTTTGCAAACAGCGGTCTGGTCCACATGCCCTTGCACGATATGACCATCCAGACGGCCGTTCATCATCATACTGCGCTCCAGGTTTACCTTGTCGCCCACCTTCAGCAATCCGAGGTTGGTACGTTCAAGGGTTTCCTTGATAGCGGTAACGGTGTAAGTGTCTTCGGTCAGACTTACCACAGTCAGGCAAACACCGTTGTGTGCGACACTTTGGTCGATTTTCAGCTCGTTCACGAATGAACATTGCATGGTAAGGTGCAGATTGTCCTGGTCATTCTGCAAGGCAACTACGGTTGCCGCTTCTTCTACGATTCCTGAAAACATGTATCTAAAGTTTTAAGTTATACGTTTTACTTATACGTCTGGGATTCATCTATCCCTCAATCAATCATCCCCTCATTCCTATTAGAAACCCTTCAGCGCCTCATACAGCCGCTGAATCGGAAGTCCCACTACATTAAAATAAGAACCTTTCAATTCTTGTACACCCACGTAACCAATCCATTCCTGAATTCCGTAAGCACCGGCTTTATCTAACGGGCGGTATTTCTCCACATAATAGCGGATTTCCTCCTCGTCGAGCTCTGCAAAGCGGACGCTGGAAGTAACGTGAAAAGCGTTCTGCTTGTTCTTAGAGGTCAAACAGACACCGGTGATAACCTCATGCGTTTTACCTGAAAGTGCTTTGAGCATTCTCACGGCATCTTCCTCGTCGATTGGTTTGCCAAAGACTTCACCATCAAGCCATACAATGGTATCAGCTGTAATCAGTAAGGTATTTTTCTCCAGATGTGATTCGTATGCCGCTGCTTTCTGACGGGCAATAAAGGTCGGTATTTCACTATGAACCAACTCTGCCGGATAGGATTCATCCACATCAGGAAGCGCTACCACTTCATAACCGATATCCAGTCCGCTTAACAACTCCCTACGTCGCGGTGAATTTGAGGCTAACAGAATATTGTATTTTGATAGATTGTCGAATATTTTCATTGAATGGGAGTAAACGAGAAAACAGGGTTTTCCAATTGTAAATAATAAATGTTTAAATGGTCAATAGAATTACCACCCAAATGCTTCGTCACTCATCCACTTACCTTGCGCTTTTAGCACCTGCTCGATGACATCGCGGCCACAACCGTTGCCGCCTTTAATCTGAGATATGTATTTCGAAACCGCTTTAATTTCCGGCGCAGCATCTGACGGACAACATGGCAATCCTACTAGTCTCATCACCGGGTAATCAGGAATGTCGTCTCCCATGTAAAGAATTTCCTCCATTTGCAAATCTGTCTTGGCAATGAAATCATTGAAGTCATCAATCTTATGCGAAGAGGCCATATAGATATGTTTTACCCCCAGATTCTCAAAACGCATCTTTACCGAATTGGTCTTTCCACCGGTAATTATTCCGATTATCAGACCGCGTTTCACCGCCAGTTGCATGGCAAATCCATCTTTGATATTGACCATACGCATCGGCTCTCCATTCGGGTGAAGCGGCACCGTATCTGAAGAAAGAACGCCGTCTACATCAAACAACAGGGCTTTTATCTTTTTCAGGTCGTAATTGATACTACTCATAAATCTTTATTCCGTTTTTTTGCCGTTTCGTGAATACTCTCACTCAACAGACTATATATCGTTTTTAGCCTCTCATCCTCTAACATTTCAAGATGACGGCCAATGACTTGCTTATCGAAACGAACTGCCGGTCCGGTTTGTGCGTCCCTGGGATGCAACGTATTGATTTTAACTGCCGTTTCATTAATCAGAGGAATCAATTGGTCAAAATGCAACCCTTTTTCCTCCAACAAAGTTGCAGCAATGGCATACATGTGATTAGTAAAATTGCAGGCAAAAACAGCAGCAACATGCAATGCCTTCCGTTGTTCGGAAGAGGCTTCTATCACTTGCGAAGAAAGGCGTGCAGCCAGTTTTTTCAAATGTTCGAGATGCTGAGGCTGATTAGCTTCTATATAAATGGGAATGGTTGAAAAATCAACCTCCTTTTGTTTACTAAAGGTCTGGAGCGGATAAAATACGCCAAAATTCTCAGTATGCAGACTGAAAATCTCCATTGGAACACTTCCCGCAGTATGCACCCAAAGCGCCTCGTTTTTATGCATTTGACGCAGTAGTTCAGGGAGGGCATCGTCTTTTACAGAGAAAACATAAAGGTCTGCATCATTGACAATATCACTAATCTTACAGGTAAACGTTGCACCCACTTTTTCAGCTAATGCTTGAGCAGACTGCTCTGTGCGACTATAAACCTGAGCAATCGTACATCCTTTTTCATGAAGAGCGATCCCCAAACGTGTGGCCAGATTCCCGGCCCCAATTAATACAATTCTCATTTACGTAAGACTCCTATGATTAAGATTGAACCAAATACAATCAGACTAAGCGGCATTAGGTATGCTTCCCAATTTCCCATATAGTGCAGAATAAGCCCCATACGGAGAAGAATACCCAATACAAGAAGTATAATCCCGAGCGTCTTATCTGTTTTAACTATAAGAAATGACAGTGCGGCTATCAAGATAATACTACGCCAGTCAATCAATTCCTGCCAGAATGCAGATTGAACCGGTGCAATCCGCATTCGGGTAAGCAGATGAATGATACCTAATGCAAATATCGTAATACCGGCAGCCAGTTTATTTTCGTCCTTCTTAATTGCCATATACCTTAATAATTGAATTCGACTCTCAATTGCCGTATTTCAGGAGACTTAATTTATTCGTCAACTCGCCATTTACCGATATGGATTTTCTCCCACATCAACTTCTCTTCATCAAACGGTTTGCGGAATTCAGCTTTGTGGCCAATGGCAATGATAGAAAGTACCCCTAATTGCTGCGGCAATTCAAGCAGTTCTTTTACATATTCTTCTGAGTCAATTCCGTATTCAGTTTCACGGCACCGTACCTGCACCCAGCAACTGCCTAATCCAAGGTCTTCAGCCTGAAGTTGAATCAGAATAGATGCGATGGAAGCATCCTCTATCCACACATCACTTTTTAAGGGGTCTGCTGCCACAACAATAGCAAGAGCTGCATTTTCAATCAAAGCAGCACCATGCTTCTTACAACCGGCAAGCTTTTTAAGCATCTCTTTATCTTCCACTACAATAAATTCCCACGGATTGCGGCTTTTAGATGCAGGAGACAATAACGCCGCTTTCAACAATAGCTCCACTTGCTCCGGCTTAAGAAGTTCTTCGGTATATTTTCTCGTACTTCTGCGTCTTTTCAACAGTTCATTCAATTCACTCATAATTGTCTTATTTTATGGGTACAAAGATAACTGAAAAAAAAGGCATAGCCTAATGACGAGATATTGTGCAACATAATGGATAGCCATAAATGACAAAACCCTCACCAGTTTCCTGATGAGGGTTTCTTAAAAGGCGGCTACCTACTCTCCCACTTGCGCAGTACCATCGGCGTGATCGGGCTTAACTTCTCTGTTCGGAATGGGAAGAGGTGGAACCCCGATGCTATAACCACCTAAATTTCTTTATTTATCATTATAACATATCGTCAAGTAAAGCAGTTCTTGAAGAACCATCCAGCCATCTGGGACCAAGAAAGTTTCGGGTAATTAGTATTGCTCGGCTTTGATGTTACCACCTTTACACCTGCAACCTATCAACG